>JAUWZC010000323.1 GCA_030615565.1 Desulfobacteraceae bacterium
ATCAATCACGTTGATAACATTATTAAAACAGGCATCAAAGGTAGGTCTACAGGCAAACTCCCCTTTACCCATTTTAACTCTTTGTTCCACTAAATAAGATATTTATAGTGCTTAAAAGCGTTTTCGTCCATTACTCCCACCTGTCTCCATCTTTCTTTTTCAAATCAATATACTCCATCCTTCCCTGTTTATTAATAAAAGAGCTTAAAACCCAGCTTACTACACTAATGAGCAGGGATCCGAAAACAGCGGACCAAAAACCGTATACCTCAAATCCAGGTATAATGCCTGAGGCCATCTTGAGCAACATGGCATTTATGATAAAGGTCAAGAGACCCAGACTCAGAATATTGATAGGGAGGGTCAGAACAATTAAGATAGGGCGGAAAAAGGCATTCAGGATGCCCAGAATGGCTGCCGCAAACAAGGCGCTAAAGAAACCCTTTACCTGTATCCCATCTATTACGTATGAAGTAAACATAATGGCTGCAGTCAGTATCACCCACCTTATAAAGATCCCCCTCATCCCAGTTTTCTCCTTTTTATAGTAAGCGTCTAAATTAAGTGGACACAATTAAGGACATGGGTGTCTCTTTTTTTCTTCATGCCCTAATGACAAGGTCCCTTAATAGGGCCATTTCAAAATGGTTTACACAGACGGATTAATGTCTAATAAGGTCTAGTCTTAATAAACCATTTTGAAATGGCCACGCGAATGCACAATGTTTGGGCATTAGAAAAAAAGAGACACCCATGCCCTTATGTCATCTTACTTATGATATTCACTATAGTTTCTTTTTTTCTTAAAAACCTTTGCCTCTACTGCCAATTCATTCAGCAAGTTTTTGATTGAAATCATATCTCTCTAACTTTTCTCCATTCCAATTACCTCATCATAATAACTTGAAGCCCAGCGATGAAGTGTCTCATCCTTTGGGACAACCTGCATTACCTTTTTTAGATACTCCTTTGCCACACTAGCATTTCCAAAACCCTTCCACAGTATCTGGGCCTTCAGAAACAGGGCATCAGGGAAATTTGGATCTTTATCAAGTACGCCGTCTATTATAGTTAGGGCCTCTTGGAATCGACCTTCTCTTTTACTGTATCTGGCCTTCTCAAGGTCAGCAGCAAGGGTTTCGCGAGTCGTTGGCCTTCTTGAACTCCAGCCGGAAAGCAATCCTCCAAGGCCAGAACCAAATTTTTCTAATGCATAAATAAAAAGAATACTCAAGGGTATGGCACCTATAGAAAAGAGCAGAACGTGTTTAAAAGTGAATAATCTGCCACCGGCCCAAATCCCTAAAGTTAGCAACGCCCCCAAAATTATCCCATAAAACATTAAAAAACGAACTATTGTGACTTGGTCTCTTTCTCTTTTTCTTGTAATCTTGAACTGATTCAAGCTTTCCCTTCCCCAGAATCGTCAGAAAAATCTTCTGCTTTAAGTGATAAAAATTCCCGGTTGTGTGAGGAAAGTATAGATTAAAGGCGCTTTTGGGTCAAAGGAAAAGGAATTGCAGGATACGGCAGCTGGACTTGAAAAGTCTGTTGGCAGAATCAGCGTATGTAAGTCGTCTTTTCCTTCATATCCTTTCTGCGTGTCTGGATTGGTTCACCACTTAAAGGGGTACGTTCGTGCAGAAATTGCTTGACATTCAACTGTTCATGAGAGCTTTAGCACATGCCACGGTTAGCAAGATTAGATGCCCGCCCGCCTCGGCTGAGCTCGCGATGGCGGGCAGGCCCCTGGTGTCCTCCACCATATCATTGCCCGTGGAAATAGGCATGAGAAGATAGTACGTAATAAAGACTATTATCAACTCTATTTGACTTTTTTGAGTGAATATAAAAACCGATATGGTTTTTCTCTTTATGCATACACCTTAATGCCCACCCATGTCTTATGTTGAGCTCAACATAAGGCATGTTATGTGAAGTTCTGGATTATGTGAAGTTCGTTTCCTGCCTGCGATGAAACTCCTCACCATTCCCGCCATTTTTTCTCAATTTCTGATTTTCCACTGATATTACTACACATAATTTCGTGCTATGACAAGTCCTAACTACCTCGATAAATGAGGCTAAGAAAGGAG
>JAUWZC010000149.1 GCA_030615565.1 Desulfobacteraceae bacterium
TTGAGCCTGTTTCTGAGATATTTTCGGGCCTTAGCGTCTATAACAAATCTTTGCATGCCAGGTCTGGGCCAGGGGCATGGTAAAAAAAGACATCTCCATGCTCATTCACCAGGTAATTTCAAAGAGCTAAAATGTTACAAATTATTCCCAGGTTCTTCTGTCTTCAATCTTCTTATGGAGATCAGGAATGGTTCCTCGGGGCACGATTTGAACAACACCTTTTATAGTCAATATATCCTTTATGTCCCGTTCAATTCGGCCACGAAGAATCTCTGGCCGTGAGGTTTCCTCTTTCAATTCCACCAGAAAAGTCATAACATCTTTGTAGTTTTCCCGGGTAATTACAACTTGATACTTAAAGACCTCTTTATATTGGGAAATGACTTCATCAGCCTGCCAGGGATGGATGAATGTGCCCCGCACTTTCGCTGCCTGATCGATTCTTCCGAGAATTTTCTTCAACATTGGTCCAGTTCGACCACAGGGACAAGATTCCCGGGCAAACATAGAAAGATCTCCGGTCGCCATGCGAATCATGGGGTATGAGGTGTTGAAATTGGTTGCCACGATTTCGCCTGCGCCTCCATCTTCTACCTGTCTGCCAGTGTGAGGATCCACTACTTCTACCAGAATATTATCAGGCATATGTAAACCGGTCATATGCTGGCATTCATAGCCGATGCAGCCCAGAAATACTGTGCCGTATACCTGCCGGACGGTCATTTCCAACTTGACCTCAATGCGGGAGCGCAGGGATTCAGGAAGGATTTCTGCACCTACAAGGGCAGTTTCAAGAGAAATATCCTTTTTCAGATCAAGACCCATTCCTTCAGCACGTTGGGCTAAGGTCATGATAAAACTGGGGGTGCCTATGAATCCATTGACCTTGAGCATCTGCATGATCTTGATCTGCATCAGTGTGTTGCCTACACCTGTAGGGATCACAATCCCACCAATCCTCTTCACCGATTCATCCAGCATAAAGGCAAGAGGCCACATATGGTAATTGAAGGTGTTGATGATGCGATCTCCCTTTTTAAAGCCTACACCACAAAGTGCCTCTGCCCATGAAGTATCTTGATAATCCCATTCTCCAGGCTGCCAGATGAGTCCAGGATTGATATAGATTCGTCTGATCTTGCTGGGATCGATGGTTTCGAATCCCCCAAAGGGCATATCCTTTTTCTGACGTTCTACCAATTCATTCATGCGAAAGATAGGTAGTTTTTCCAGATCTTCCAAGCCCTGGATGTCAGAGAGCTCAATTCCGGCAGAGTGAAAGATTTCCTTATATGCCTTTGAGTTCCGAAAGGCATGTTGAAAGGTTTTCAGGAATTTTCTGTCCAGGTCAACCTTTCGTTTTTCCCAATCCATGGTTTCACGCTCTTGATTGAAAAACTGACTTTCTTTTATGGGGTTACCCATATCAACTCCTGTGTTAAAAGTTTGTGAATGGTGTGGATTTGCTTTTCGATAAAGAGTATAGAGGAAAGTTATGTATGGGTCAAGAATGAGAAATTTCGGTGCTGGAAATCAGAGGAAATATTCAACTTGCTGGGAAGTTTTCGATGTAGTAGGAATCTATATAATCAAGGGATTGGAATAGGGGAGGTATGTGCAAATATAAATGCCAGATTATTTAACATTCGAGCAATACTGTGCCTTTGACTATAAGAGGAATATGGTTGTCACTGCTGGCCCTGGTGCAGGCAAAACAAGGGTCTTAACTGAGCGATTCTGCCATATAATCCTCACCAATGATGATGTTGATATAGGAGAGATTTTGGCCCTGACCTTCACTGAGAAGGCTGCTGAAGAAATGAAAGCCCGCATCTATATAGAGCTTTCCCGTGTAATGAATGAGCTGAGGCGAAAAGAAGGTAGCAACAATAAAATTGTTAGGAGGCTAAAAGGAGTCTTAGATACTTTTTCAAAAAACAGGATCGGCACTATCCATTCCTTTTGTGCCCATCTTTTACGCCAGTATCCAGTTGAAGCAGGTATTGATCCTGGGTTTGTTATAATACAGGGGTTAGCCCAAAAAGAGATGATTCTCAGGGCTATTACATCAACAATCTCTTCTGTATCTAAAGAGAATAAAAATGATTTGACTCAACTCATGCGTATTTTTGGGAACAGAGGGTATCTCCTTGATGCAATAAAAAACGTTATTGAACATCCTCTGAACTTAAAAAGGATACTGGCAACACGGGATCATCTCTTTAAAAAAAAGGACTGGATGGATCAGGTATTCACAGAGTACTGCCGGTATATAAAAGATTACATCCTGACCCCTTACTATAATGGACTGAAGGAGCTTAAATATGGGAAGGGGCAGTATGACCAGGTAATGGACCTTCTGAATGAATGGTACCAGAAAAAGGACTCTTGCCCAGGTGATTTTGGTCTCCCATCTCTTTTTACGCACTTAAGAAGACTTTCCCAGGAAAGACTCGCTAAAAGCTCAAGGCTAACTGTAAGGTGGGGCAATAGAGAAATCTCCTATCTTGATATGCTAAATTCCTATTATCCTGATCTCTTTGCTGTTTATAACCCTGATCGTATCTTTGAACAAGAGCTCACTAGATTTTTTGCACTGGCTAAGGCCTCTTTTGATAGCTATCAGATAGAGAAGGGGAGGGTTAATGCCCTTGATTTTGCGGACTTAGAGTCAAGAACACTTGAATTTTTAACAGCTCTCTTTTCTGAAGAGAACCCATCCTTTATCAAACGAATTCAAGAAAGATTCAAATACATCATGGTGGATGAATTTCAAGACACCAATCGGAACCAATGGGAGATTATACGTCTCCTTATTTCAGATAAGGACAAAAAAGGTAGCCCTGTTTTAAGAAAAGACAAACTTTTTGTTGTTGGCGATAAAAGACAGGCTATATATGGGTTTAGGGGGGCAGATGTAACTGTTTTTGATAATGTTACAGAGGAAATAAAAAGATCAAATGCGTCAAATAAAAGACCTTTTTTCTGGAATGATGATCAGATAGTCAAAAAGATTCTTGATATAGATCAGGATCTAGGGAAAAGATTTAATGACCAGGCCACTCTTTTTAACAGCATATCAGGGGAGGAGCAGGAGAAGATACTAAGAGGAGACATATATCTTAATTCAAATTTTAGATCTGATTTAGTGCTTATAGAATTCTTTAACAATACCTTTAATCATATTTTCTCTAACAAAGGTGCCTCTGAAGTTGAGGAATACGAAAGTGAATACTTACCTATAGAAAAGGCACAATCCTCTGATGATAAAGAAGAAGGCTCAGTTGCCTTACACATCATCCCCACTGAGAAGGGGAGATCTCCTCGCACTGAAGAATACAGCAAGGCAGAGAGGGAGGCCTCTCTCATTGTAGAGATTATTAAAAGGATAATGGGCAGAGAAGGAAAAGGGGTGCCCGAATACAAGCTATATCAATCAGTAAGGGAAAGGATAGAGAACGGGGAACTGGCAATCGGTATCCTTTTTTTTGTCTACACCCATATAAAGACATTCGAGACCATATTTCGGGAGGCTGGACTGCCCTTTATTGTAAATAAGGGAAAAGGATTTTATCGGTGTGAAGAGGTTATGGAGATGGTCCAGCTTTTGGCATATCTTGTAGATGAAAGACAAAGAATTTCCATTTTAACTGCCCTTCGAGGATCAATCTTTGCCTTAACAGATCCAGAGGTATTTGATCTCTTTACAGATGACAGGCCTCTTTATGAAACGTTGCTCAGCTCCCCCCAGGAATACCTTAAAGGGATTGGAAATCAGCTCCATGCCTGGCAGCTATTGGCAGACCACTTACAAATACCCGAGTTGATAAGAACAATTATACGAGACAGAGGACTGATAGCCACGTTATCCGCCCATCCGAATAGAATCCAGAGGATGGCAAATATGGAAAAATTGATAGAGATAGCCAGACAGTTTGAGTTAGAAGGAAATGGATCCCTATCTGATTTTGTTTCTTATTGCTTGAGACAGGCTGAAGAGGAAGATGATGAAGGGGAGGCCGTTGTAGAGCCGATTAAAGGGATTTCCATCCATCTCATGACTATACATGCTGCCAAAGGCCTTGAATTTCCTATGGTAATTGTTCCTGAATTAGATAGGACTGTCCCTAAAGAACCAAAACCAGGAAAGCCCTTAAGAGTTTACCATGCTCATCATTCAAGAACAAAAGTCTGGAATGACGAGGAAGGTCTTTTGCCTATCTTCAGCGTTGAATTTCCTTTACTAGATTTTAGGAGTGTACTAAGTCCCCTGTCTTTCATACTTAAAAGAAGAAATACATTAGAAGATGTGGCTGAAAACCGGAGGGTCTTTTATGTTGCCTGCAGCAGAGCCATGCATCATCTTATCCTGACTGGTCATATGGTAGTGGGGAAGAATAAGGATAATGAAAATCCCCTGACCTTCCTTGACTATAAACAAGGGGTTCCTATAATGGACCTCCTTGATGATATATGGGGAGTCAGGAAAAGATTCCGGGAGGATATGATAGGGATATATCCACAAAAGAAGGAGTTCCCCTTGGTTGTATGGGCTAACCCAATACCTCAGGGATTTGCTGGGGTCGGCTCCTGTAAGACAAAATTATCTCCTGATGATTTTGGAAAGATAGATGATAGGATAAAAAAACTCGATTTTACTGATTCATTGGCCATTCCCTCCTATTATCAGCTCAGCCCAACAAGCATTGCCATGTTCAAGAGATGCCCTTTGAAATTTTACTATAGGCATCGATTAAACATACCTGAAGACCCCTCTTTTTTAGTAGGCAGTGACTATATAGATGGTACATCAGAAGATAAGAGCGAAGGTGGAACAATTGAGATGAGGATTATTGGTATTATTGTACATAACTACCTTGAAAGACATGTATTTGGATCAGGTTTTGATCAGGGTTTATTAGATGCCCTCTTTGCAACATTTTTAGGCCAGAAGAAAGAAACAATGCTTCTTGAGAGCCGGGCCCTTAAAAGGATAAAGGCCGGGATGAAAGAGTTGATTTTGACAACTATTACGGACAAGGCCCTTTTAGAGCTTCTTACCGGGGTAAACCAGTATTCTGAGTTACCTTTTATATTAAATAATAATGGATATACCCTAAGGGGAAGAATAGACAAGCTCTTTAAAGATAAGAGAAATGAGGGATGGACTATAATAGATTGGAAGACAGGTGGGCTGCAGGGTAAAGATCCGGTTAGCTTTGCCAGGGAACATTATTTTGATTTACAACTGGCCTGCTATAAACTTGTGGTGGAAAGACTGAAAAATGTAAGGGTCAAGGGAACGTATCTCTATTTTATCGCTTTGGCAAGGCTTGTAGAGATAGACTATAAAGGGGACTTAGGTAGTGAAGTCGATGGCCTGATAGGGTTTATTGAAAGCTATAAAATGGATCCAAAGAAGATTGAGAAAGGTATTAAGGAGATAAAAAGAGGAGAGGGAGAATGTTTCAAGTGTGGTTATTATGAACTTGAAATATGTTAAATGATTAATACATGGATCAAAAATCCTTGCCCGCCATCGCGAGGCTTCAGCCAAGGCGGACGGGCAAACTATGCAATCCGCAATCCCTGGCCCAGACCCGCCTGCCAGACGGCGGGCAGGCCTGGTTGTATAGACTTAATAGGCTGATCCCAGCACATAGCACTTTATAGGCTTAGGAGGCTAATTCGAGTCCATAGCGCCTCCCGATCCCGTC
>JAUWZC010000087.1 GCA_030615565.1 Desulfobacteraceae bacterium
AGAAAATAGTCAATCCTAAAAGGCCACCTAACATATTTAGCAAAATATCATACCAGGTAAAATATCTTAAAGGTAGCAGGCCTTGATAAATCTCGTCTATTCCGCCGACCATGCCTGTAATTGCTGCAGATCCAAAGTAAATATATTTTTTATTCACTTCTTCTCTTTCCTTCCATTTTCCTCCTTTAATTGCCTGCATTATCAATATGCTCAAAATAGCATATTCTGGCAAATGAGTTAATTCATAAGGGTTTGGAATAATAAAATAAAAGAGACAGGAAACTCCTATTAATCCACCTATTATGAGGATAAAGGAACGGAATCTTCGTCTGTTGAAAAAAAAGACACCTCCTGCTAAAAATATCAGGAGTGCCCCTATAAAAATCTCAACATCTAATACAAAACTGGAAATCGATCCTGCCTGCCATCTCAAAGAAGCCCACCGAATTAATAAAGGCAAATATGGCGTTGCGATCAGGATAATCAGGAGATATCCATATACTAATAACCACCTACGACTGAAGTAATGTAAGGTAAAATCTTTCACAGGCCAAAAAGTACTCTTAGGCTGCGTTAAAAAATTCCTCAAATCGAAATGGAAAGAATTATCTTATATCTAGATCCTGTTCCAAATACCAGGCCGGTATTATAAGGCAGGAAAAATATTGCAGATATTCAAAACTACTGGATTAGGAGCTTATATCCGAGCTCCTTTACTCTAATATATTTAAATGTATTGGAATTTCTATCCCGCTGTAAGCGGGAAAATCAAATAACTTTTATTAGCAAGCAATTTGTGCCATCTAAATGGAATTGGAGCGAAGCCCCTAAGTTCGATCATTTAATTAGGCCGCAGATTTTCGCCCTGGCCCAGACCCTGCAAGAAATTACTTAATTATAATCTCTGCTTTGGAATTATTATAGCTACAATATAATAGTCAACTAACGTCGCACCAGGGCGGGCTGATAAAAAATATTTTATATTATATATGAAAATCTTAATAATCTGCTTGCGTCTGCGGCAAAAAAGGAAATTCCTAAGCTATTCAATTACGATATCAAGGCGGCTCAGGTTCACACCTAGAGCATTGCATCCCTTTTTCAATGAATTCAGGGTTAACCTATCCATATTTCGGAATGAAATAATCACCTCGGAAATTTGGTACTTATCTATGATCTCATTCAGACAACCCTTTCCCCCAAACACTGGATATCCCAAGAACCGCCTATCCTGTTTCCTTATATCGTCATCGATAAACCCCACAAGTGCCAGTCCTAGATTCTTGTTTCGTTCAATCTCTTGCATAACGAGTTGGCCTCCTGCCCCAGCACCATAAATAAGTGTCCTTCTTCCTCCATTCATGGGACTTTTGGGGGCAGCTTCACCAATCAGACGATATGAGAAACGGGAGGCTGTCACAAGTGCCATCAAAATCATCCAATAAATTATAAACAAAGTGCGGGAAAATCCCATGAAGCGATAAATCCCTAAATTAACCAGGGCAGCTAAGACTGTACCGACAGTAATAGCCTTAACATAGATGATCACATCTCTCATCCCTACATATTGCCATATTCCTCTATAGACACCCAAAAGAAAAAAGCTAAAAAGCTGGCATGCCACGACAATGGGTAAGGATTTGAGAAAGATGGGAAAATTTGCACCATAGGCAGAGCCCTCAAATCTAATTAAGTAGGAAGACCAATAGGCGAGCGGAATCAGAACGAGATCCAAGAGCACTTCGAAAAGCCTTCTTTTGTAGGTCAATTCAATAAAAAGGGGAGTGAGCTTCCCCTTGTTGACTTCAGAGACTATGGACTTTTCTGGATATACCTTGACCCTAGCCAAATTAATCCAGAAAAAGATGATAAAAAGGAGGTAAATGACGACAAGGACCAGGCTAACACCCAGAGATAGGCGAGTAATGGCCATAGCCAATAGTCCTGAAACAGCTGCAAAACTGTAAAGTATCAACACTGCGGTTCTCTCAGAAAATCCGATGGCCACCATCCTATGAGAGGAGTGATCCTGCCCTCCAATAGAAATGGAGCGACCAGAAAGCTTGCGCATCAGGCTGACAAAGGTGGTATCCAGGATAGGTATGAACAGGATCAGGATAGGAATGGCCAGTACAGATGCCAGATGGTGAGATTGGGGGCCAACCACCAATCCTGAAGCCCTAGTAGTCAGTCCAGCTAACAGAAATCCAATAAAGAGACTACCTGAGTCTCCCATGAAAATTGAAGCTGGGTAGAAATTATAGATTAAAAATCCTACCAAAGAGCCAAGAAATACGGATAGGAAAAGTGGTGCTGGAAAGATACTCTGAATTCCAGAGGAAACCTGAGATAAAAACAGAAAAAGGCCTGCTATTAAGGCGATACCGGCTGATAATCCATCCATATTATCTAAAAGATTAAAGGCGTTGGTAATACCCACGATCCAGAAGATACTTATCACCAGGTTGGCCGTCATGGACTCAAACCAGTTTACCTGAAAGCCAAAAATGACCAATACAGAAGCAATAATGACCTGACCCACTAGTTTGTGCTGGGGATTGATCTCTAAAAGGTCGTCCACCAACCCTAAAAGAAAGATAGCCATACCACACAAGGCAAGAGGCAAGAGGGGCTTTATTGAGGTATAAAAACCAAACACAAAGGAAGCCAGTTGCCAGACAACCATCAGGGTGAAAAAGATACTCACCCCGCCCAAAAGGGAGATTGGTCTTTTGTGCCATCTGTCATCCCTTGGTCTGGCTACAAAGTTCCCTTTAATGGCCAGGTGCCTGATCAATGGGGTTAAAAACAGTGAAACCAAAAAGGATGCTGCAAAGGCAAAGACATATACAAAAAGTGGGCTCATTTTTTAAAATAATCAATTACGCTCTGAATGATACCCTTAAGATCTGTCTCAGGCTCAAAATGCATAAGATTCTTTAGCCTGGTGATATCTGGGCAACGTCTCTGCATATCCTCGTATCCAGGTCCGTAGGCCTTTTCATAGGGAATGTATTCTATCTCAGATGAGCTTCCTGTCATCTCCTTGACCATCAGAGCAAGTTCCTTGATGGTCACCTCTTCCTCATTCCCCACATTAAAAATCTGTCCCACAGCCTCGGGTTCGGCCATGAGCTTTATCAGCACATCAATGATGTCTGCGATATATGTAAAGCTCCTAGATTGGGAACCGTCACCATATACTGTAATAGCCTTATTGATAAGGGCCTTCTGAACAAAGTTAGGTATAACCATTCCGTACTGCCCAGTCTGTCTCGGTCCTACAGTATTGAAAAGACGGGCAATAATGACCGGTAGTTTCTTTTCTTCATAGTATGCCAGGGCCAAGAATTCATCCAGGGCCTTGGAGCAGGCATATGCCCAGCGTCGTTTTGTTGTGGAACCCATAAGGCGATCTGTATCCTCTAAAAGGAGGCAGGTGTTCTCCCCATCCATAACTTTACCGTAGACCTCGCTGCTTGATGCAATAAGAACTTTTTTCTTATACCGGTTGGCCAACATAAGAACCATCTCAGTTCCCTTTACATTTGTCTCAAGGGTCTCAACCGGCCGGTTCATAATGAGCTTTACGCCCACGGCCGCAGCCATATGATAAATTTGATCACACTTGAAGACCAGCTCATTCATAACGGCTTCATTCAGAATAGTGTCCACTACCAGATGAAATCTTTCCTTATCTTGATTTTGTTCCACATTCTCGAGGCTCCCAGTGGACAGATCATCCACTACAAAGACTTCGTCTCCACTCTCCAGGAGCCTGTCAACCAGATGAGAACCTATAAACCCTGCGCCACCTGTGATCAGTATCTTCATTTTAAATGCCTAAAATTCAAAGTTAATACAACTCGTATGTGAAGTGATTTAGTCGCCAAGTCCTTAAAACATTTAAATACTCAACCTTTCAACCAATCCCTAAATTCCCAATTCCATAATCTTAAGTACCCAAATCGCAAATCCCATATCCCATGAGAATAATTAAAAGTCAAGTTTTGAGTGCTTTACGCGATCCATCTCTCTCGCCACATCTCCCACATCAAAAGGGCCACAGGCGATTATTCTCTCAACCTTTTCGAGGACACGACATCCTTTCTACGGTACAACACGCGTATCCAGTTGGAGACAAGGACAAAACAAAGCCGAAGGGAAAGGCCAGCGATGGCAAAAGGCTTCAAAAACCGAAGGTTAGCCTTGGTGTACTTGTCAAAGAGGCGATAGCTGCTTTTATGAAATTCGAAGATGGACCTGCGAGGAGCATGTTTGCTGCTAACCCCAACATAGTGAACAACAGAGGCCTTTGGAAGATAGACCACCTTCCATCCCTTGTTCCACATACGCTTGCACCAGTCAGCATCTTCCCAGTACATAAAAAAACGCTCATCCATAGGACCTACATCATCCACCGCTCTTCTCCTCGCAGCCAGGCAGGCACCGGAGACCCAATCCACTTCCATAGATGTTTTGCCATCACTTCGAGTCGTTAGGATGTTTCCACAAGTGAATGGATTGTTTGGGAAAAATCTGGTTAGCAGTGAAGATCGGCCAAATAAAGCCGTAAGTGGGGTAGGGAAAGTCCGGGCAGAACCCTGGACAGATCCATCATGATCAAGGATTTTTGGGCCAACAATTCCTACGTCGGGGCTCTCTTCCATGTAGCGCAAAATGGGTTCAAAAAAATCGTCCATAACATAGCTATCAGGGTTTAATAGTACTATATAAGGGGAATCACTTTGCTTCAAAGCATTGTTGATTGCCCTTGCAAACCCAATGTTGTAGATATTCTTTGAGAGCACAACTTGGGGGAATTTTTCTTTCACACGACCTACGCCATCTTCGGAAGCGTTATCCTGTATTAAAACCTTTGCCGGAAGCTCCTGGAGAGAATCATAGACAGATTTAAGGCATTTTAGCAGGTAATCAGTACTGTTATAATTAACTATGATAATATCGAGCAAACTCAAGCTTTTTGCACTCCTTATTCTTTCCTAAATGTCCTTAAGTTCCAAATGTTACCAGACGTTTTTTCTCCTCGATATTCTTCATCCTCTAGTTAACACGCTCTCAATTTTTCCGCAACCGCCTGGTCAATCGAGGGATAAATAACTCTCTCTCTAATAGACCCCAGATGTAATCATCATCCACTTTCCTGTTTCTCTGTATCTGCCTACGCTTCTTCAACATCACCTTCAGACACTTGAGCGCATCCCACTTTGCCTTTATAAACTCTTTAATTCGATCATTTGCTGCAAAGAATAATAAAGCAGCAATATCATAGATAATATGAAGCCATATTGTTTTAAGTATTAGATTAGAAGGCATATTCTTAATGTAGACCCATTCTAAATTTCGATGGCTGTAATAGACGGAAATTGGCGAATCATAGACAATACTGCTGCTGGCCATGTGGTACACAATTGCTTCAGGCACGTATAAACACTTATACCCCTTTAACTGTGCCCTGAAACTCAAGTCAACATCTTCGTAAAGCAGAAAGAAATCCTCATCAAAAAAACCTATATCCTTGAGCATCGAAGTGCGATAAAGAGCAGCGCCGGCACACGCCCCGAAGATCCATTCCTGCTTATTGTAATTGTTTGCTGACTCACCCCTGCCTCGTAATAGACCTGTCCCTGCCTTACTATAAGCATCTCCAGCTCGATCAATGGTTTCTGGATTGTCATAAAAAAGCATCTTTGAGGCAGCAAATCCTACCTCAGGATGAGACTCAAGCGCCTCTACCAGGTGTTTAATCCACAGGGGGTGCGGAACTGCATCATTGTTAAGCAGGGCCACATATTCTGTTTGGATGATTTTAAAGGCATAATTATTTGCAGCAGAAAAACCAACGTTTTTAGGAAGGGCTATAGTCTTTACTTCAGGGTAATTACGGTTGACAAAATCAACTGATCCATTACTCGAACCGTTATCAACAACAATTAAAGACAATGGTTGATAAATCTGCTGACTTAATCCATCCAGGCATTCTGAAAGGAACCTCTTTCCATCCCAGTTAACTACAATTATCGAAACCTTATCCAATAAATCCCACCTATAAAACCTTTGCATGCAAAGGCAGACTATCTCCTTTGTAAATAATCTTAAGAATTATAAGCAACAATCTCTATATTGATCTTACTGCTTTTATAGCCCCTGGTGATAATCATAATTCAGATTAATGCTATTTAAATTCTCCCTCAGAAATATGTTTGTCTTTATGAATAGAACGATATAGCAAAGCAACATGAATACGTCTGAGATTAGCGTTGATAAGGCTGCACCTACATGGCTGTACCTTGGTATAAGGTAGAAATTAAGTAAAACATTTAATATTGTTGATATTACAAGAATTAATGCAACGGCTCTATCATTGTTTGTTGCTATTGTCACATAGGCAAGATACCCGTTTACGAAAAGGAAAAAAATCACTCCTGATAATATGTTCAAAGAAAGCACCGAGTCAGAAAATAAAGGTCCATAAAGCAACAGGATTACTTGTTTTGAAAACAAATAAAGAAATAATCCAATCGTCGCTCCTCCAAAACCCAACACTGATATTGTCCTAAAAAAACTTGTCCTGAAGCCTTCTATATTAGCAGAATAGTCTGCGGTAAGCCCCGGAAGGGCGGCGATAGTCACAGTGCCAGGGATGATGCTGAGGAATTCAATTAATTTATAGGACGCCGAATATATTCCCACTGCCTTTTCTCCCTTCATTACCTCTAACATCATCATATCAATGCGGAAATAGATTGCACTTATAATAAAGACCATTGCAAGGGGCCAAACCTTTTTTAATAAAATCGGTATGGATTTGAAAAAGAGATTGCCTAGAATTAACTTGAAACGTCGCCGAATCAAACAACCGGATATAATCAATGAAATGATCTCGGCAATAATCAATGCATAAATGATCATCACCAGTTCTTGTTCAATAGATATAAAAAACCACACAATAGGAATTTTAATCACATTTGAAAATGCCCACAAGGAAGCATGAAACTGAAATTTTTGGAGAGCATCTCCATAAAACCAAAAGCTTTGAGATAGCGAATTCAGGCAGATCACAATAGAAAAGACAGCTAACAATCTAATCATAGCCTGGTCGTGCAAGAAATATCTAAATAGAGTAAAGACAAGGGCCATGACTACTAAAGAGGATATGACCTTGAATCCCAGCACAGAGGACAGAATTTGATTCCCTAGAAAAGGGCCACGACTCACTTCTCTGACCATGAAGGTATCGAGACCAAAAGTCGCGACAACAATGCCCGTCATGATCACTGCATTCATAAATGAATATCCACCAAAAATATCAGGCCCGAGCCGTCTGGATATGATTAGGATGAGCGCCATTATCGATAGGGCATTGATAAAACGCGCTGAAAAAAGATATGCTATGTTTTTAGTTAATTGCATTTATGCTAATTATTTACTATTTTGGACGTAATTATCACTCAATGAAGATCTGAACTTTGGGAGGATATACCCCTCTGGACAAGAAGAGATTGGAATTGTCTATATTTTATCAAAATTTGTCATCAGTCCGAGAAATGAATGAAATAACCAATTGAGGTGAGGATATATAAGGCTGTCGAAGGTCATGGAATGAATTAAAAACCCTGCTAAAGGTATCAAAAACAAAACTGCTTGCAATCGTTCCCTGGGTTTATCTCTACTACGACGAAATAAACTTCTCAGAAGATAAATGATCAAGGCAATATATGTGATAGAAAAAAGTCCACCCATCTCCACAAAACTGCAAAGTGTTATGTTTTCAAGGGTCTTATTATTTTTGATATACGTTGAATACGCTCGATTTTTCGTGATTTTTTGTCGATAGTCTTTAAGATATTCTGTAAGAGGTGCGTGTAGACCTATTCCGAATATGGGCTTCTTTAAAAATATATAAGCAGCCAAAGGATAGCTTTCCAGCCGAAAGAGAGTGCTTGCATGGGTAATAAGATTCTTTCTGAGAGACGCTGGTAAATGATTTCGCATTTTGTAACCCGTTCCAACCAGGATCAACGCGATTAAGGGAATAATCCATAGCTTTTTCCACGGGAGCAAGGCGGGTAATAAAAAGGCCATTCCCAACAGTCCCAATATGGGCCCCCTCTTTCCAATCATAATAATTACAGCTACACCAAAAACAATGGATGAAAGCTGAAGAAAACGTAGCCACCAAGAACTGGAACGAAAAAGTAGAAACGGTCCTATAAACAGAAGGATCAACAAAGAGCCAGCGGGAATTGGGTTGAATGAAAATAATAAGATTGGTTTCTTATTGATGTATTCTAGGGTTCCATAAATGCAAAGGGCCAAGAGAAGCGCCCAGCATAGCCATAAAAAAATCTTCTGTCGAAATTTGGTAGTAAGTAAGTAACTTGTAACTGCAAATATCCCTATTCCGGATATGAGAAACAGCGCCATCACCTTGAGAGTAATGGACTGGTCTTCACTAAAGACGATGTTGAGTATGCCAAGAATTATTATAATAGGGATGAAGAGAAGCTGTTTTTCCAATTTTTTATCTCGAATCAAATTTGGGATTTTCCAAACCAGCGCCAACAATAGCGGGAGAAGGCAGGCAATTAAAATCGATAGGCGGTTCCATGGGTATGGCCAAATTTGAACAGCACTGGTAGAGAAAAACACTATAAATATTGTGGACACGCAGTAGACAAGAAACGCCATAGTTCCCCATCTCTCCCATCGTGAATCATTAGTTCCTTGGTTAGAATTCATGAAATATACCTTCCAAAGCTTATTAAAATCTTGAGAAAGTATTCCGGCTAAGTTTTTTTACTTCTCTTTGTTTTTAACAGAAGGGATTTGGCAATTGATAGTAGAAGATTTAGGATAAGCCCCCATTTTCTGAAGGTATTCTAAGAAGAGGGCAAGAAAAATGAAAGATATAAGGCCAATAACAAATGATAAGATGATATTT
>JAUWZC010000153.1 GCA_030615565.1 Desulfobacteraceae bacterium
AAAACAGGTATAGCAGAGATAAATCCTGTACTTTGCAAGGGTTGTGGTCTCTGTGTTGCTTCCTGCAGATCAGGTGCTATACACCTCAATGGGTTTGATGAGGGTCAGATTATGGCTATGATTGGTCAGGTAAGTGACTAATAAGGAATGAAGTATTGGAGTGAGGGAGGAATGGAGGAATGAAAAAATGCCAATCCACTACTCCAGTACTCCAATACTCCACTTTTAAAGTAAGGGGAATAACATGAATGATTGGGAACCAAAGATTACAGCCTTTCTTTGTGCGTGGTGTAGCTATGCTGCTGCTGATTTAGCTGGCATAAATAGGCTCCAGTATCCCCCAAACATAAGAACTATCAGGGTACCATGCTCTGCAAGGGTCAGCCCCAAATTTATTTTATCGGCCTTTATGCATGGCTCTGATGGGATATGGGTTTCGGGGTGACACCCGGGAGAATGTCATTACCTGGAAGGTAATTATTATGCCAGAAGGAAATTTGCACTTTTAAATAATTTTTTAGATTATATAGGCATAGAGCCTGAGAGGTTACAATTTTCATGGATATCATCCTCAGAGGCACCAAAGTTTGCAGAGGTAGCTACTGAGGTAATTGAAGAGGTAAGGAAAATCGGTCCAATTAAGAAGCTTGTTAAAGGAAGGGCTGAGGTAGTCTAATGATAAGATATGGTGATACAATAAGAGAGATAGCGAAAAAGATCTTGGAGGAAAAAACTGTAGATTTGATTATTGGTTTTAAAAAAGGGACACTCCCTATAACGACAGAGCCGGTCTTGATAAAGGATACCCAAAATTCGGACCAATTATACTGGGATAGTTTCTGCAACATGAACCTTGCCAATTATCTCCCCAAAAGAGGAGAGAAAATAGGGATAATAGCCAAAGGTTGCGATTCAAGGAACATCGCAGTACACATCGTAGAAAATCAGATCAAAAGGGAACAGCTTTATATAATTGGGGTTCCCTGCAAGGGGATGATTGATAGAAGAAAGATAGTTTCTTTTTTGGGCGGCAAAGAAGTAAGAGAGGTCACTGAATCGGATGAGGATATTACGATCAAGGGAGAGGGATTTGAGCATACACTGAAAAAGAACGATTATTTGCAAAATAATTGCAGCACATGTATGCACAGGAACCCAGTAATCTATGACGCTATAGTAGGGGATTTGGTAGAAGAAAGAAAGGACCCTGACCCTTATGATGATGTAAAAGAGATAGAGGGAATAGGATTAGAGGAAAGGTGGGAATCCTTTTCAGATCTTATCAAGGACTGCATTCGCTGTTATGCCTGCCGAAATGCCTGTCCACTTTGTTACTGCCCTACCTGTTTTGTAGATGAATCAGGCCCGCAGTGGGTAGGAAAAAGCATTGATCCTACTGACACCATGACCTTTCATATACTGAGAGCATATCACTGTACAGGTCGCTGCACGGACTGTGGTGCATGCCAACAGGCCTGTCCGATGGATATAAATGTCAAGACCTTTACTAGAAAATTGAACAAGGATGTTCTTGATCTATATGGCTGTGAGGCTGGATTAAGTATAGAAGAGAGGCCACCTCTTGATACCTATAAACCTGACGATTATGATAAATTTATCAGATAAGGTGATCAATGAGTGATAAAATAATTAAAAAAGAAGAATTGACCAATATCTTAAAGGCCTTGAAAGAGACTTATGAGGTAATTGCGCCTGTTAAGGAAAATGGTTTCTATAGCTTTAAGCCCTTTAAAGATGGGGGAAATATAGATTTAAATTTCACAAACACACGCCTTTCACCAAAATCATTACTCTTTCCTCAATCAGAGAGGATATTTGAATTTAATCTCGATGAGAAAAGCAAAGATGGCTATATCGTAAAAGAGCATCCAAAAGATTATCCACCTAGTGTAATAGTAGGTATTAGGCCATGTGATGCCAAGGCCTTTAAATTAGTAAATATAAACTTTGACAATCCAGAATTTAAAGATCCATGGTGGGTCAAACGCATGGAGGCAATGACATTCATAGGACTTGGATGTAATGAACCTTCCAGTACCTGCTTTTGTACATCTGTTGGTTGTGGACCTTTCAATGAAGAGAGCCTGGATGTTATGCTTTTTGATCTTGAAGAATATTTTTTAGTAAGGGCCCTTACAGAAAAGGGTGAAAAACTCTTAAAGCAGGGTAGAGTGGATAAGGATGTAGACGAGGGGTTACAGAAGAAGGCAGATGAGCTAAGGATAAAAGCTGAAAAGAAGATAAGCAGTAGTGTGCCAACAGATAAGCTAAAGGAAAAGAAAATTAATGATCTTTTTAATGCCCCATTCTGGGATGATGTTGCCTTTGCCTGCATAAATTGTGGCACCTGTACCTTTTTATGTCCTACCTGCTGGTGTTTTGATATCCAGGATGAAGTCACAAAAACGGTAGGAGATAGGATTAGGAACTGGGATAGCTGCATGTTTCCACTATTTACCCTCCATGCCTCCGGGCATAACCCAAGACCTGAAAAGGTACAGAGGGTCAGGCAGCGATTTATGCATAAATTAAACTACTATGTAGACAAATATAATACTGGAGTTGCCTGTGTTGGTTGTGGCAGATGTGTTAAATATTGTCCTGTGAATGTTGACATAAGAGAGGTCTTTTCTTTGATGAACGGATTATAAATAGTAAGAAGTAGGCAGTATGCAGTAAGCAGTGTATAGTCCTTATTGCTTCCTGTTTACTCTCTACTACCTGCTTTAAACACTAAGGAGGTTCAGTTGGCAGATAACCCATATCTCCCATACCCTGTAAAGATTCAACAGATCATTACAGAAACGGAGGATAAAAATTTAAAGACCTTCAAATTAGTTTTCCTTAATAAAGAAGATGAGGAAAGATTTACTTTCATCCCTGGGCAATTCTGTGAGATCTCTATAGCAGGGCAGGGTGAAATACCAATTGGTATAGCCTCATCTCCAACGGAGAAGGGATTCCTTATGTTCACGGTTAATAAGACCGGAGTAGTAACCAGATTCATTCATAACATGAAAGAAGAGAATATTATTGGTATTAGAGGACCATTAGGTAATTGGTATCCCTGGGAGAAGATGGAGGAGAAAAATGTGGTAGTAATTGGTGGAGGGTTTGCATTTACTACCTTAAGGGCAAGTATCGTCTATATGCTACATCCAGAAAATAGAAATAAATTCAAAGATATTACCGTTGTATATGGGGCACGATCTCCGGGTCTACTTCTCTACAGGGAAGAAATTGCTGAATGGGAAAAGAGAGACGACATAAACGTTCATATCACTGTTGATGCGACCGATGATCCAAACTGGCCATATAATATCGGTTTTGTTCCTACTGTTACAGAGCAAAAGATCACAACGAGTGAGGATTCCTATGCCCTGGTCTGTGGACCTCCTATTATGATCAAATTTACACAGCCAGTACTTGAGAAGGTAGGATTCACACCTGAGCAGATAATCATGTCTTTAGAGATGAGGATGAAATGTGGAATAGGGATTTGCGGTAGGTGTAATATTGGTGATAAATATGTTTGCAAGGATGGCCCTGTATTTTCCTTAGCCCAGCTAAATGAGTTGCCAAAGGAATATTGATAATTAGAATTTAGCTTTGGCACCTCCTTTCTATTACAGGCCCAGATTTTTAAGCTCTTCTAAGAGTACCTTCTGTTTTTTGTTTAATTTTTTTGGGACTGCGACATTTATCTTTACATATTCATCCCCTCTGCCACCTCCATTCATCCTGGGCATGCCGTGTCCCCTTAATCTCATCTTTGAGCCACTTTGGGTGCCGGTTGGTATCTTAAGGCTAAGCCTTTTACCGTCAATGGTTGGCACCTCAATCTTTGTCCCCAATGCAGCCTCCGAGAATTTTATTTCTCTATTAATGTAGAGATCGTCCCCTTCTCTATGGAAGATAGGGTGATCCAAGATCTTTATCTTAATATAAAGATCTCCTGAAGGCCCTCCTTCTGGACCTGGTTGGCCCTTGCCAGCAAGTCGTAATTTTTTACCATCGGCTATCCCGGCAGGTATTTTAACCTTTATCTGTTGGTTAATTCCGCCTAAATTATAAGAGATGGTCTTTTGTTCAGTCTTGATAATATCTTGCAGGTGTAATGGTAGTTCATAGATTACATCCTGGCCTTTAAAAGCGCCAGTTCGGCCTCCAAAGTTAGTAAAAATGGAGCTATAGGGATCGGATTGTGCCCCGTAACTAGATCTTCTGCTTGCTCCAGAGAAAATAGGGTTGAATATACCTGAACCTCCACCCCTTTTCCAGCCGCCGATATTTCCAAAGCCAAATTCCTTAAATATATTGCTGAAATCAAAGTTACTGAAGATATCATCTTGGCTGTATCTTTGCTGAAAGCCCTCAGCACCGAACATATCATACTGTTTCTTTTTCTCTGAATCGCTTAAGACCGCATAGGCCTCGCTTATCTCTTTAAACTTCTCCTCTGCTGCCTTATTGCTCTTGTTCCTGTCAGGATGGTATTTCATAGCCAGCTTCCTGTAGGCCTTTTTAATGTCCTCAGGACTGGCAGATTTATTTAATCCGAGTATTTTATAGTAATCTTTATTTGGCATCTTATATTCTTGCTACACCTTTCTCCTGAGAAACTTACTATTTAAAAGAGCATGGGGATGTCTTTTTTTATCATGCCCTCACAAAGACGAGCCGGTAGGCCGCTTCAAACAGGTGCACACGGACAGAGTTCGTAGAAGACAATGACGAGTTGCTCGTGCACACGGTTTGAAGCGGCACGCTGAGGCCCCCTGTTAGATGGCATGATGTAAAAAAAGACATCTCCATGCTAAACATATAGTTTCTTCCATGTATAACCCTGAGGCGAAGCGTCGGGGTTATTTGCTAAAGTGGAATTATACTTTGAAATATAAACAGGGTTTATAGTAAAGTCAAGAAGGTGGATTCCCCCTTTTTGATGTGGTTTTGGCCATTATCCCTCCTCTTGAAGACCAATTGATTGTCACTATCAACCAATCAGGCTCACAGGACTTATATAAGAGATCGGCAATTTCCTCAGTAATATATTCCTGCCAGTTTCTTTTGTTTCTCCACATCATTAAATAATCCCTGACTGATTTGCTTTCAAGTATTTTCTCTCTTGGTTTGTACAATATGGTGACAACACCCTGGTCATGTCTTTCCGAGACAGGGCAAAGCGATTGAAATTCTGGGTATTCCCATTCAATCAGGGGTGTATGTTCCTTTGCAGGAAAGGTAATTAGTTTAACTCCTTCAGGGGTCTCAACTTTTGCGTCCGATGAGGTTGAATAGTCGGTCATTATAGATTTCTCCTATATTTTCAAGGATTATAAAAGGAAAGTTTGCCGAATACTTTGAAAAATTGATCGGGAAATGTCAATATCAAAAGTGCCTAAAGTTTAACCCGCCGTAAGTCTGGCGGGTAAAAGTGAACTAAAGTGCCTAAAGCCTGCCCTGGCGCGACGAGCTTAAATAAAGACTATTAAGTCTATAATGCGATAGGTGCTTTTATCAGCCTATTAAGATTATAGGCCA
>JAUWZC010000327.1 GCA_030615565.1 Desulfobacteraceae bacterium
TATTGTGATAAGTCAGTTTGATTCTAATGCCTTTATTAAAGCATATATTGTTGGGGTATCCGTTTGATATCAAACATGTTATGTGGTCTGTGATCTATAGCAGGTATAACAAGTTAAGGTAAAATCTAGATTATATGATTAGCGGCTCGGCTATATGCGGCTGCTGTAACATACCTTGGTTCACCAGAAAGTTAAATGTAATGTAAGGGACGGAGCCTGTTTCGAAAATACCAATACTTATTTAGTTATGTCTGGCCCCATTCACTGTCAGACTGAGTTCCATTTAGCCCGAGCTCATGGCCAAGAAGAAGGCCCTTTCAATTGCTCTCCTATTAAAAAAGAATTTAGCAGAATGATTAAAAACCATTGATTTTGCATATTATTGTGCCCACATTCCATCAAGACGCCATTTCTCACATAGAGGTGGGGTTTTGTTCTTTTGTGGAGGCTGATAACCGCTGTTTCGTGTGAGAAATGAGTATTTTCGATTTTGATTAGCAGGTGTATCTAAAATTTTTAGGTATTAAGACTATGGCAAGCAATTATTGAATTTCCCAGCGACAATTTTTTTAATCAGGTTTTTAAAACACCTCTTAAATGATCCAGATCTTGATCTTTGTTTGTAGTAAAAATGAATTTAAAAAAGCTCCTCAAAAGGATCTTAGGATATTCTAAATTGTCTGAATGAGTGATGAATTCCAATTCAAATATGCTATGAATTGGGACTTTCGGAAACTGTTGAATTCAGTTAGAAATATTCACCCAACCTGTCCATGTTACGTATAGTAATCGTAAGCCAGAAGACTTATGGGAGACTTTCTATTTATAGCAGAATACTGAAAAGTTCTCCTCCTTAAGAAACCACCATATTTTCTACCTTTTTGTCGTTATTGGTTCAATCGGTAATAGGGTCATGCGCGATAATGGAATCTAAGCGAATATGAGATTTCACTTGACAATAGCCAGGCATTAATTAAGCATAATGACAGTCACTTTCATCAACGCATAAGGAACACAACAACCAAACTCCAACTTCCTTAAGAGGATAATCCCATGACCACCGAGGGATTTAAACGTAAACTCACCGCTATCCTCAGTGCGGATGTTAAAGGTTACAACCGCCTCATGGGCGAGGATAAGGAAGCGACCATCCGCACCTTAAATAAAACGGGAGATGATAGATAGCCACCAGAGACATAGACAATGAATGAGGAGATCATAATGAATGAATCCAGTGTTACGGCCCGTTTGTTTGAAGTGATAAAAAAGATGTCTGAAGACGAGCAACTGACCCTCTTGAAAGAGTTGGCGGAGAGGTTCTCTAAAGGCAGAAGGAAACATGAAAGGGGGCCGTTCTTCATGGTCACTGATTACTCTACTGAGGATCGTGTCTACAGGGACTACATCCAAAACCTAAGTGCTAGCGGGGTTTTTATCGAAACCCGTATGCCATTCACTGCTGGACAGGGGGTTTCACTGGCCTTTCCACTACCCAACTACCAGAAATATATCAAGATTATCGGCGAAGTTGCTAGGGTCACCCCCCAGGGAATCGGCGTGAAATTCAAAATAGTTAACAAGCAACAGGAGGCGATGATTAAATCCCTCTTAGAATGGCTAACCAGTACCAAGAGGTGAATTGGGAACCCGGAGGCCTTCGAAATTGCCTTATTATCATGGCTGTTTTCCAGGAGGAAAAATATAGACTTGGATCAGTGTACTGAAAAATTATGAACTTTAAAATGTTTCCAATCATAGCAGAATACAAAAGCGAAGCGATCGACGGAACCTATACAATATATGCGGGTAATCATAGAAAAGGCAGAGCCATTTTTGGACCCTGCCTTAATCCGTTAATCGTGCGATGAGCTTTAAAATCAGTCGGCTGCC
>JAUWZC010000100.1 GCA_030615565.1 Desulfobacteraceae bacterium
GTTATCGGAAATAGGGTGGTGACTGTCGGCCTTCTTAATACAAACCAGGTTCACCCGCGCGAGGTGTTTGTAGATGCTATATCCGATCGGGCGGCCTCCATAATCGTTGCTCACAACCACCCATCAGGCATACTCAAACCCAGCCCGGATGACATAGCTATAACCAGACAGTTAGTTGAAGCCGGCAAAATCCTTGGAATACCTGTTCTGGATCACATAATTATCACAAAGAAAGGTCATCTATCATTTAAGGAAAGAGGTTTTATGTGATTCTGCCCATCTTCCGGCTTAACTTCAATAAAAACATTATATTAAATAAGTTCACTAATAAGAGATGTCACATTTAAAGCGGCTATTTAACGGGGTGAACGCTGGGTGTAATGACCCGTGTGAAATCTAACAGGGTTTACTCCTTTCTGTTTATATATGTTCTAAATCAATCCATTTTTCCATAAAATAATACCAAGAACTGAATTTTATACGGGGAGGCAGTACCATGAAATCATAGTTTTAAACAGAAGCCCCAAGGGCGATGTAAGCGTTACCATGCAGTATGTGGCCTATATCCAGAAGAGGTTCCCACGGCATGAATTGAAAATCATAAATATCTCTCAGAGGATCAAAAAGATCGAAAAAGACGATTCCACTTTTGAGGGAATAATGGATGGAGTCAGAATGTCGGATGCTGTACTCTGGGCCTTCCCGCTATATCTCTTGCTGGTGCCATGGACTCGAATCAGCCTCCTAAGTCTATTGGTGCTATGTACTGGGATCAGCCTATTAAGCCTATACAACCACGTCTGGGCCAGGGAATATTGGAATACTGGGGATAAAATCGGAAAAAATCATTTTAAATTATCAAAAAATTCCTTTTAACCCATCAGCAGCATGCTGAATTTTGAAGAAATTTCAGTATTGATATGGAATTATACATACTTAAGGAATGAGTAAAATTTCCGCCTATTAAATCTGCGATCCCATTTTCAGTCAAAAGGTTCAAGATCGATGTTTTCATATGAAGGGATTATCACAGGTTTTCAGGGGTTGTATCAATTTCGGATACATAGCAGTAAACACAAGATTAGATAACAGGTAAAAATAAGTTGTATCTAGTTAAAGCCAGCTGTTCCTCTCCATGGTCTTTTAGTAATTTTTGATAAAAAGCAAAGGCCCACTCTCCAAATATCACAATACATAATTACTCATGCCTCATTCACAACATTCACATATCAGAAGCGATATGAGGAGATACCAGAATCAAGGAATCTTACTCCGGATAAGGAAAGAATCAAAGGAGCTATCTGCAGGACATATAGGGTAAGAGAAGAGGAGTTATTTGCCTCAAAGAGGGAATCACCAAATGAGGCGAGAGATGTAACCATCTTTCTCATGCGACGACTCATAGGATGAGGGTTGGCAACACTTTGCAGTAAATTCCATATGAAGCGACAAAGCTCAGTGAGCAGCGCAATAGAAAGGGTCACGCGCCGAATGGCGAAAACCACGCGCTTGAGGCGATTGAATCGAGGCATTAAATTTAGGACTAGATAATCGTCAAACATAGACCCGATCTCGATGTTGATCTTATAAAACTAGGCTGTTGCCATACGTTTGGACTAGTGGTTGGTTAGCAAGTGGTTATATTATGCCAAAAAACAGTTGAATTAGAAATAGAAATGAAATATGTTTAAAAAATACAGAGAACATATGCAGATGTAGGTACTGCTTTTCTGTTTTATCATCTAGGGGCATATTTAGGTAATCGGTAAATCGGGGGATTACATGTCAGACTTCCAAAAAAGACAGGAATTATTCGATCAGCTATCGTCACATAGACAACGGACATTGTTGACGCTTGTGACGAGCACAAAAAAACCTGAGCAATTATTCGCAACACAGATTGCGCAGGACATACTGCCACTTTTCTATCAAATTCTTGGTGGAATTTCAAAGGGAGAGAAACTGGACATCCTTATATATAGCTCAGGGGGACAAATAGACGTTCCGTGGCCATTGGTGAACCTGATGAGAGAATACTCAGACGATATACACGCGATTATACCGTGGAGAGCACACAGTGCAGCTACATTGCTTGTTTTGGGAGCTAATGAGATAGGTATGGGACCATTAGCTTCATTGTCGCCGATTGATCCGCAGTTTCAGTTAAAACTTGCCGATAAGCAAATAGTTGGAGCTGGTGTAGAGGACATATACGGATATTATCGTCTTATTAACGAGATCCTAAGCCTTAATAGTGCCGGGAGAAGTGAAGCACTGAAGCTGCTGGCGAGCCGTGTCACTCCTGAGGTGTTAGGAAAGATTTCCAGAGTGCGCAGGGAAATTCGCATAATCGCGACAAACCTGCTTCATCTGCATATGAACGAGAACGTTAAAATCGAAAAAATAGTTAAAGCACTGGTGGAAGATCTACCGTCACACCAATACTTAATCAATAGAAAAGAGGCAGCGGAATTAGGATTACCGGTATATCACCTAGATAAGAAGACAGAGAACTTATCCTTCAAGATTCTTGAATCGTATATGAATGAGGCAAGCATGGGAGAAGTTGGAATGGCAGTCGATTTTGGGCCAGACGCTGTCAAGACAATTGACATGAACAGAGCATTTATCGAGACCAAAGATAGGGGTTTCACTTTTAGAAGCAAGTATACATTCCACCGAGATGGCAAGGTGGATAGAAAAGGCGACAAATGGGAGGAGGGACAAAAATGAAGGAGGTCACAGTTTATATTCCTCCAAGTGATGAGGAATACACAGGATACTCAATGTTTGTTACGGCAAGCACCAGCACTAGTGATCTGGGATCCTTTTACCTTTCTGAGGAAAAAATTTCACAGAGATATGTTTGGGCCAGAGAAGAGGAATCTGAGGAAGATCTTGCTGATCGCCTGGAATTTTACGAGAAGTAATAGTACTTGTATAGATGCGTTAATGATACTGCGGGATGAGTATATTTCAGGCAATTACAGAAGAGGAAGACAGGATCGACCAAGGAGATGTATTTGTTGATATTTACTTTGCTACAAATGATGAAAGAGTTAATGCTGTTGTTATAAGTCCTACTTGTGACCTAGAGCATAACAAGGCAGACTATGTCAAATTTATTTCAACTGTAGCATTCGAATTAGTAATAATGGATATACTAATGAATCATTCTCGAGTCGATCAGTCCGACTTCGAATCTGGACAAACTATCAGCAAGAAGAAATACAATAGTGCGATGAACGCCATACAGCATAACATCAATGGCGATCTATTACCCAGATATTACTTTCTACCCGGTTATTCACACTTTCTCCCCGATTCATACCTTGATTTCCAAATGGTGTTTGTCATTCCATTGCAACAGGTATATGAGAGCTATCTAACTAATCGGGTTACTAGAATTGCTTCGCCATGGAGAGAGCAGATTGCTATACGCTATTCTGGTTATTCAGTACGCGTAGGGACGCCAGATTATTCTGAAAGTGACCTTCAGAGCTTGTTAATCAAGGCCGGATTAAAGTTACCTCCATATACAAGCACTGCCTAAAAGGAAATGCGATCCCTCAAGTACGATTGAAGGTGTCACATCTTGAATTGTGAATAATGGACAAATTTGAATTCCATACAGCTTGCCATTATTGCAGCCAAATATCGTTTTCATAAACCATCTGAATATCACATCCTAAAAGTTAAAAGGTAGACCAAAAGAAGATTAATTCAAGAGTGAAGGATTCTGTATCAAATCTTTAATTACTTGATATTTCATGTTTTGTTCTGTAATCTTCAATAAAATCAGTTAGAATCCTATTATCCTGTTTGGCAAGAATACTAAAATTCAAGGACCTCCAAATAACCTACTATATCTTGGAAAATATCCATGATTGGGAGAATGTTAATGAAAACTCATAGCCCATTGTTGTATAATCTCTTCTGATGAAAACAAAGCAAGTATGAACATAGCCAAATCCGGGGAGAAAACCCTTGTGGGACAGGTAAAGGCTCATGCATTGCGTAAAAGATACAAGTGTATGGGCTTTTTTTCATTCTTAGGGAGGATATTCTAATGGCCAAAAGACCGACTTATGAAGAATTAGAGCAAAGGGTCAAGGAGTGAGAGCGCGGGCAGCATTTTGATCTTGATGTAGTGGGTGTTCTTTGCGGGAAATATCGCTGAAATTTTAGAAATCAAACAAGGGTTAGACTCTGAAAATGAGGAGGACATAGATGTCTGAAAAATCAGAATTGGATTTTCTGCATCATCAACTTTTTAAGTATGCGGAAGATATTGCTCGATTATATCAAGAACTAAAAACAGGATATTCCAAAGATGAAATAGAAGACATGATAAAAAGGCCCGAGGCCTTTGCTAAAATTATCACCAACAGCAAGGAAATGCTGGCAGTTTTTCTATACATTGAGTCTATTGCCCAGACATCTCTACCAGTACTCATCACAGGCGAGACCGGCGTGGGCAAGGAACTGATCGCCAGATCCATACACTCGCTCAGCGGCCTCAAAGGCCCATTTGTAGCTATTAATGTGGCTGGGCTTGACGATAACCTATTTTCCGATGCCATTTTCGGCCACATCAAAGGTGCCTTCACCGGAGCCGACAAAGTCCGCCGAGGACTGGTTGAAAAGGCATCAGGCGGCACACTCTTTCTGGACGAGATAGGCGATCTAAGCCTTGTTTCACAGGCAAAACTGTTGCGGCTCCTCCAGGAGAGAGAGTACCTGCCACTAGGCCAGGATGAGCCCAAGAAAACGGATGTTCGTATTGTAACTGCCACCAATCAGGATCTCTGGGCGCTTCAAAGGGTAGGTAAATTTCGTAAGGATCTCAACTTTAGGCTCCGAATCCATCATATATATGTCCCGCCTCTACGTGAGCGTATGGACGATATTCCTCTTCTGATGGATCATCTCCTGGGCGAGGCAGCACGCGCTTTGAACAAGAAAAAGCCGACTCTGCCCAAGGAAGTTTTCAAGCTACTGGGAACATATTCTTTTCCGGGAAATGTAAGAGAATTGCAGACAATGGTTTTTGACGCTGTAAGCAGGCACAAGGCTAGGATCCTTTCCCTGGAGGTGTTCAAGTCCCACATTGCCAGAGAATACAAGGACAGCACTGTACCAGCTGAGGTGCAGTTGGAGGAGACAGCTCTACTCACATTTTCCACAAAGTTGCCCTCCATAAAGCAAGCAACGCAGTTGCTCGTGGCCGAGGCCATGAAGCGGGCGGATGGCAACCAGTCCGTTGCAGCCAGAATACTTGGCATTTCCCATCAGGCCCTGAGCAAACGCCTCAAAAGCGAGAGCTAAGAAGCCAGGACTCGGAAGCCACGATAAAAACCTATTCCGTATTCTGCCTTCTGCCTCTCGATCCCTGAACCCTATCTCAAATCCCTGCAACTTTAGTTGAAACATCAACTTTGGTTGTACCCGCAATACACCCTTGTTACTGCTGAATTTAATTCATTTAAGCCCGAGACCACTGCAACTTTGGTTGCATGATTTCTTTTTCCCCTGCTTTACCACAGCAACAGAAAATTCAGCTATTTCGCAAGGTTAAGCTGAGTCCTTCCTTCTGGCACGCCCCTTGCTCTAAAAAATAGGAAACTGACTAAGAAAGAAGGTACACAAAATGAAACACAAAATGAAACATGCAGGTAAAACCAAAGGACAAATCATAAATGAGTTGACAAAACTGCTCAAGCGGATTCCTGAATTGGAAACATTAGTGGATGCCCATGGGGGAGAGCAGTGGGTAGAGAGTGAACTGAATAAAGGGACAATAGTGAGGTTTATACGATACCCAAGGGTTTTCTAGAGTCTAAGCCGATATTTCTAACATAAAACGTGGCATCTACTTCTCCTGTTGATGGCTAAGATTTACAATCAGGAGAAGGAAGAATGATAACATAGCATTTTCTAAAAGGGAGGACAAAATGCTCAGAGCTTGTTTAATAGTTCTTATCTTCTATTTTGGTTTTATTTTTCAAGGTTGTGCTGCTCTGGAATATTTTGACGGCAGTACAAAAAAAGAAATAGAACAATTCAGAATGACTAAAGAGGAAATACGGAATCAGATGGAGAAGTTTAAAGTCGAGAATGTAAATCTACAAAGACAAGTAGATACCCTCATCAAAGAGGAAAACCAAAGAATTAGAGATCAAAAAAAGAACAAGATAGCACAGATGAGAGATAAAGACGAGGCCTTGAATGAGAAAACCAACGAGTTAGAAGAAGAGAACAAAACAGTTAGAGACGAAAACCAGGTTCTCACAGAAAAACTAGCCAAGCTTCAACTCCAATATGTAGCCCTTTCATCTAAGTATGAATTGGAAAAGAATATACGGAAACTAAGGGTCAAAGTGCTTAGTGGAGATGGCCATTTAAATTCTGCTACAGAGATAGCAAAAAAGCTCGAAAACATGGGTTATAAGATAAGATTAATCAATTACGCATCTCGATCCAATTTTTCTCGAAATACAGTATTCTTTGCGCCGAAATTTCAAGACGAAGCACACCGTCTTGTCTCTAGGCTTGGTGGTAATACGATCTCCAAAGTTTTAAGTTGGTCTTCGGTCTTTGATCTTATTATAGTGACAGGGAAAGGGTCCTTGAGGATTGTTAGCAGAAAAAAGTGACAGCACCTCAATATCTGGCGACTTAATGTGATTAGGTTCGGGAAAAACTAAGCTTTGCAGAAAACTACTGGCTCACACGGAAGGAAGATTAAGCAAACTGCGGATTATCGATGGATAGTTCAATTTTTTGGAATTCAGGGACATCTAAAGAAGGTCACGGAGAAAAATAACTTTCCAGAAGATTGTTCTGGTTTTAATCAACAAAAAAACATGCCAAAATAGAATGGCATCATCTTACACTGAAAACTTAAGCATTAAGACAAGGCTATTTTATCTGACGACAAAATACTGAGAGATAGTTCAGGTGTTAAGATTGGTACACTCGAAAAAGCCTTATTCCGAGGTGAACAGATAATAAAAGACAGTAGCGGAAGGAAGATCAGCAAGATAGAACAAAGTATCTGGGACAAGGATAAACAGATTATCAAAGATGTGGGTGGTAGCAAAGAAGGCGAAATAAGGACTGATTTTGGGGGGAATGGAATCATAGTTGACAAATCCGGGAAAAAGATCGGTGAAATAAAGAAAAACATCTGGGAAACACTGTAATCAAAAAATAATGAGGCAAGTTAAATGCTATTAAGCCGTTCTGTCTGCAAGATATTCTGTATCATCCGGCAAACTAAGAGAATACTCAAAATCAAGAGGTGGTGCCAACTCGGTTCTGCTTTTCTGTTTATTTCAAGATGAAATAGCGTGTTGGAAAGCAATGATCGATATTCAATATTTGTACCGCAATTAAATAAAGCTTTCTATTCCTTAGAAGGTATAAAATTCATCTACACTTAACTTGCCATTATTGCAGCCAAATATCGTTTTCATAACCCATCTGGATATCACATTAAAAGGTAGACCAAAAGAAGATTAACTCATGAGTGAAGGCTTCTGTATAAAACCTTTAATTACTTGATATTTCATGTTTTGTTCTGTAATCTTCAATAAAAACAGACAATGTCTCGATAAATACTTTAGCAAGCTATACTTTTTAACTGGGGGAATCAATCACAATACGTTGTGAATTTTAAAAAATGCCTATAACTTATTGACAGCATTGGTTGTGCAGTATAATCCTCATAAAGCCAATCTAATTATACTGGAAAATCACGATCTAA
>JAUWZC010000306.1 GCA_030615565.1 Desulfobacteraceae bacterium
GGGGTTCCCTTTTAGGAGATATTGACAAGGGATTTGCTCAACATCTTACCGTATTGCAAACAGGTCGCATCACAGTGGGAGCAATTGCCACTGGTATCGCCCAGGCCTGTTATGATGAGGCCATCGCCTTTACCAAAAAAAGGTTTCAAGGCAATCAATCTTTGTTCACATCTCAGAGAGTCCCCTTCCAACTGGCTGATATCGCCATGAGGATCGAGCTTTCCAGGACCATGTATCTTAAGGCAGCCTGGCTTAAGGATCAGGGGGAAAGGCACATATTAGAGTCTCACTTTGCCAAATTATATTCCTCAGAAACTGCAACAAAGATAACATCTGAGGTCTTGAAAATTCTTAGCCCTTATGGATATCTTGATGAATATCCTATCTCCAGATATTTTAAGCAGGCAAAATTATTTGAGATTATAGAAGGAACCTCAGAGATGCAGAGGTTAGTTATTGCAAGGGAGTTAATGTGATTAGAAAAAGTAATTTAAACCAATCAGGGTTTATATAGCAAGAATCCAGGATAGGGGAATTTTTATGGATTTTTCTTTAACTAAAGAACAGAAAGACATCCAGAAGGCTGCTAGAAAGTTTGCCCAGGGTGAGTTTGATCCAGATGTTGCCCTGGATTTAGAAAAAAAAGGTCACTATCCTTTTGAGATTCGCAAGAGGGCTTGTGAGCTTGGATTTATTGGAATGCAGATTCCTGAAAGATATGGAGGTCGGGAGCTGGGACTGCTAGAGAATGTCTTAGTAGTAGAAGAGTTTTGCTGCCAGCATTCAGGGATAGGGATGGCCTTGAGTCTTTCTGATTTTGGATCTGAGATGATCCTTAGATTTGGTAGCGATGATCAAAGGGAGAAATATCTTCCTTCCATTACAAGGGGAGAAAGTGCCTTATCTTTGGCCTATTTAGAAAAGGATCAGGGAGGCGACTTTACCTCCTTTAAGACCACTGCTAGTAGAAACGGCAATGGATATCTCATTAATGGAAAAAAATCATTTGTATTTAATGGTACCCTCTCTGGACCCATGATCATTCTCTGCCAGTTACCAAGCAACATAAGACCTATAGAAAAGGTAGCCCTTATCGTAGAAAAGGACACCGAAGGAGTCATTTCCTCTCCCACGGGGGGTCGGGTTGGAATGAGGATGGTCCCAATGGCTGAGCTAACCTTTACTGACCTTAAGGTTTCTCACAAAGGCCTTATAGGCAATGAAGGACAAGGGCTAACGCTGTTAATGAAGTTCTTAAATGAGATGAACATAGAGGCAGCTGCTATTGGAACTGGTATCGCTCAGGGAAGCCTTAACTTAGCACTGGCATATGCCAAACAGAGGGAGCAGTTTGGGCGAAAGATAGGATCTTTTGAGGCTATAAGGGATAAATTGGCAGATATGGCTACAAAGATAGAAATTGCCCGGCTCCTCACATACAAGGCTGCCTGGATCTTTGATAGAAATTACCAAAATCACACAGTTAACTATATGGCCAAAATGATCTCGGCCGAAACGGCCTTGGAAGTAGCCAGAGATTCCCTGCATATTTTTGGGGGATACGGTTATATTGTTGAAAGCAAGATAGAACAATTCTACAGGGATGCAAGCATGGTGGATATTATTGGCACACCAGGGGGGGCAGATAAAGGACTCATAGCCGATCAGATCATAGGAAAGATTTGAAACCTTTAATACTCTATTCCCCTTCTTGCCTGAATTCCTTTGTGAAACGGGTGTTTGACTTCCCTCATCTCAAATACGGCAGATGCGTGCTCTTTCATCTCCGGGTGGGCATTACGGCCACTTAAGATAACATGCAGATTCCTCGGTTTTAAAAACATCATTTCTCTCAGCCTGTCTGGATGAACAAGGCCTAAATGGGTTGCTATATTAATCTCATCCAGGACAACCAAGCGATCCTTGAGAGAAAATATCTCTCTTAAAGAGGCCTCCCAGGCGCCTCTGGCAGCCTCTATATGTTTTTTTGATGGTTTAGATGATCCAAAGATAAACCCTTCCCCCATACTCTTAATTGTGAGATTTGGAAATCTTTTAATAGCAATAACCTCTCCATATGCCTGGGGTGATTTTATAAACTACAGTACGCTTGACGGGATTCCATTGGCGGCAAAGAACATGGCCTATATCCCAGACAATAGGTGGTCTTTCCCTTACCGTTTCCGGTAATTACCCCAACACATCCCTCCTGATCTCTGCCATCAATTTTCCATGAACCTTCTTCCTTCTTGTGCTCAATCATCTCTGTTACAAGATCTGCCTGTTCAATAATCTCACC
>JAUWZC010000095.1 GCA_030615565.1 Desulfobacteraceae bacterium
TTTTATCATTGAGTCAAAGACCAACTAAATTACGTCAAATTCTTGAGGCCCAATCTTCTGAAACAGTTGTCATTGATGAAGTTCAAAAGATCCCCCATCTGATGGATGAAATTCAGTGGCTTATAGAAAATAAAGGCTTCCGATTTATTCTGTCCGGCTCCAGTGCCCGAAAATTCAGGAGAGGAAAGGCCAACTTGCTGGGTGGAAGGGCCTGGCGCTTGGAGCTTTATCCTTTTGTGACAAAGGAGTTGAAAGATTTTAATCTGGAGAAGGCGCTAATTTCCGGTCTCCTGCCATCCCACTATCTTTCATCCCACAGTGAAATGGACCTGAAGGCTTATGTCCACGACTATCTGAAAGAAGAGATTCAGGCAGAGGCGTTAACCAGAAATTTACCTGCTTTCTCAAAGTTTCTACAGTCTGCGGCGATTACCAATGGAATGCTGTTAAATTACTCCAATGCAGCAAGAGAAACCGGCGTTTCTGTAAAGACCATTCGGGAATACTATCAGATACTTGAAGATACCCTCATAGGCAGACAATTATTTCCATGGAAAAAATTAAAGAAAAGAAGACTTATTGAAACTTCTAAATTCTTTTTCTTTGATACAGGAATTGTTTCTGCCCTTTTGAATTATAGATCACTAACACCTGGTACAAGAGAGTACGGGAGAGCCTTTGAACATTTTATTCTCCAGGAATGTTGGGCCTATAGGCATTACAGCGGATTGGATTTTCCGATTTCTTTTTGGAGGACAGCCAGTGGTGCGGAAGTTGATCTTATCTTAGGAGATGCTGAAGTAACCATAGAAATTAAGTCTTCTGAAAATGTAGGGGATAGAACAAAGGGGCTTCATCTATTTCATGAAGAACACAAGTGCAGAAAAAGTTTTATCGTTTCCAAAGATCCTTTACCGAGAAAATTGAATTCCAAGATCAGCGTTTTGCCCTGGCAGATTTTTTGTGAGATGCTCTGGGGGGGTGACATTATATAATCTCCCATTTCTAATTGACTTATAAATACGCCTTTTTTATAAGGCTAATTTTCCTGATCCGCCCAGCCTGTGCATCAAATAGGTATACCTTTTTTGTGTCTTATCATTCTTGACCCCAATAGCCAGTGCCTTCATAGTGCCAACCATTACCACCAACTCCCTGCCCCTGGTCACGGCTGTGTAAACCAGATTACGTTGCAATAGTATATAGTGCTGGGTGAGGATGGGCATGACCACGGCCGGATATTCAGAACCCTGGGATTTGTGAACTGACACTGCATAGGCCAGAACGATCTCGTCCAGGTCTGTGTAATCATAAGGAACATCTCGTTTATCGAAAGAGATAGTTACCTCCTGGTTATCAGGGTCAATACGGGTGATTCTTCCAATGTCACCGTTAAAGACCTCCTTATCATAATTGTTCTTGACCTGCATTACCTTGTCGTTAAGTTTGAACTTCCATCCGCCTCTTATGATCCCATTTTCACCTGGATTGAGAGTCTTTTGCAATTCCACATTCAGGTTTCCAGCCCCCACTATGCCCTTATGCATAGGGGTAAGTACTTGAATGTCGTCAACAGGATCAAATCCAAAACGGCGTGGTATGCGCTCCTTGGTGAGCTCCAGTATGATTCTCAGTACCTCTTCAGGATCTTCCTGCTCAATGAAATAAAAATCATCCTGTTTTTGCCCAGAAAATTTGAATGAAGGAAGCAGACCATTGTTGATCTTGTGAGCATTGACGATAATCAGGCTTTCCTTGGCCTGACGGAAAATCTCATTTAGCTCTACTATCTGCATTTTACCAGATGCGATAATGTCTTTGAGCACATTTCCGGCCCCAACAGAGGGAAGTTGATTTACATCCCCCACCAAGATAAGGGTAGCCCCAGGAGGAATGGCCTTCAGGAGGTGATGCATCAGGATCGTATCAATCATCGAAGCCTCATCTATAATCATAAGATCACAGTTCAGGGGGCTTAGCTTATTTTTCTGAAATCCGCCCTTCTGAATACTGTACTCCAGCATCCGGTGAATGGTCTTTGCCTCATGACCGGTAGCCTCGCTCATCCGCTTTGCAGCCCTTCCTGTGGGGGCAGCCAGCATGATTTTCACGCTGATTCTTGAAAAGATCTTAAGAATAGCATTAATAATTGTTGTCTTACCTGTCCCAGGGCCTCCAGTGATAATCATCACCTTATTTTCAACAGAGCATTTTATAGCCTCCACCTGTTTTTTTGCTAACTTGATAGGAAGTTGCCGTTGCACCCATTCTATGGCTTTGTCTGAACCGATCTTCCGTATTGATTTTGGAGTATTAATCAGGGTTTTCATCCGAGCGACAATGCTGGTTTCAGAACGGTAAAACTTAGCGAGATAAACAGCCTTGCTGCTTTCCCTGAAATCCTCAATATCCTTGTCTAGGTCTTCAATGACGATCATTCTTATATCTGCAATAACACTAATTGCCTTGACAATGACCTCCCGATCCACCTCAAGGATCTCCTGGCACTTTCTAACAAGCGGTTCATAAGGATAATAGACATGACCTTCATCAGCAAGTTGGTTGAGGACATAGAGTATGCCTGCTTCCGCCCGTAATTCAGAATCTCTTGCAAATCCCAGCTTCTCCGCAATATGGTCAGCAGTCAAAAAACCAATGCCAAAAATGTCTGTTGCGAGGCGATACGGGTTTTCCTTTACAACCATTATTGATCGATTTCCGTATTGTTTGAATATCTTTGTGGCATAGCCTGAACCAATACCATGAGTTTGGAGGAAGATCATCACCTCTCTGATCTCTTTCTGATCCTCCCAGGCCTTTTTAATCATCCCGATACGCTTCTCGCCAATACCATCTACCCCAGCCAGTTCCTTAATCTCCTTTTCGATGACATCGAGGGTCTTTTTGCCAAATTTTTCAACGATCCGCCTGGCCATGACAGGACCAATACCCTTGATGAGACCAGAGCCCAGATATTTTTCAATACCGTAAACGGAAGCAGGAACCAGGGATTTGTAACTAACCACTTTGAACTGTTCACCATATCTGGGGTGATTAACCCATTCGCCATACATTTTAATGATCTCCCCCGGGGTAGGTGCCATCAGGTTTCCGACCACGGTCACGAGATCTCGATGCCCATTTACCTTTACCTTGGCAATGGTGTAACCGTTTTCATCGTTGGTGTATGTTATTCTTTCAATCTGGCCCTGGAGAAAGACAGACATGTTTATACCTATATAATTTGAAACTTGATACTTGATACTGGTTTTGTCAAAAAGTTAAAAGTGACGGCTTCGTAAAAAGTCCAACTGCTGCGTTACGCTTCATCTTTCGTCATTGCGGCGTACTGGTAAGTATGCCTCATTCCTCAAGATTTGCAAGCCTTGCATTTGGAGCTTTTTACTTTGCCGTCCAATTTTTGACTTTTTACGAGTTTATTAAAAGTTGACAATGAAGAATGATAATTGGAGTAAATGCACATGAAGCACAAGTCACTCAAGGCAAAGTCGCACTAAAAAATTGGCTAAAAAACATAATTTTTTAACTCTTAGTTAGCATTGATTATTCGTTTCAAGTTTCCAGTTTCCAGTTTCAGTAGAATGACCAGACCTTCCAATTAATTTAATTTACACCGAAATGATATGCAACATAAATCCGTAATCCTAGATACTATAGTTCTTGATATTAGATCTATTATCAGTTAATTTAATTGGTTATCATGAACATATCGCCTAACAAAGTAACAATTGATCTTTCTGCCTTACAGGATAACCTTTTAAAGATAAGAGAGTTAGTGGATCAAAAGACCAAAATCATGGGAATTGTCAAATCCGATGCCTATGGCCATGGTCTGATCCCAGTAGCAACAGAATTAGAGAAACTTCATATAGACTCCCTTGGTTTGAACTATCTTTCTGAAGCTATAAAACTGAGAACTGAGGGAATAAAAATCCCAGTTGTAATTTTACTTGGAATAACCACATCTCAAGAGGCAAAGAAGGTAGCTGACTACAACCTAATTCCTATTATCTACGATTTAGATTCTGCCCGGATACTATCAGAAGAGGGGAAGAAAAGTGGAAGAGCTATCAAGGTGTATCTAAAAATTGATACAGGTATGGGCAGGCTTGGTATCGACTTTAGTGAGACGGGTCTTTTCATAAAACAGCTTAAAAAGATGAAGGGAATAAAAATTGAAGGTCTCTTTTCCCATCTTTCTTCGGCAGATGAACAAGACACTCTATTTACAAAAACTCAGATCAAGAATTTTAAAGAAGCCATTTCTGTCAGTCGCAGACTTGGACTCGAGCTTACCATGAACAGTCTGGCAAATAGTGCAGGAATTATGAGATATAAAAAGGCCCATTTTGATCTAGTAAGGCCGGGCATCATCCTTTATGGTGGGCTTCCCTGTCCAGATTTTGGAAAACCCCTAGCCTTAAGGCATGTTATGACATTTTGCTCCTGGGTTATGCAGGTGAGGAAGGTTGAGCATGGGACTCCAATCAGCTATGGTCGAACCTTTTATACAGATGGCTCAAGAAAGATAGCTATAATATCATCAGGTTATGCTGATGGCCTGAGCAGGTCTCTTAGCAACAAGGGCAATGTACTGATCCATGGTAAAAAGGCAAGGATTATCGGCCGGGTATGCATGAACCTGACCATTGCTGATGTAACCTCAATCAAAGGCGTAAAAAAGGGGGATAGGGTATGTTTTTTGGGCAAAGAGAAAGGCAACAGTATCACATCTGACGATATGGCCCGCTGGGCTGACACAATCTCTTACGAAGTCCTCTGCTCTTTAGGAAGCAGAAACAATCGGGAATATGTGAATTGAAACTTGAAATTTGAAACTAGATGTCTACATAACCCAAGATCTTAACATTTATCCGCCAGACTTACGGCGGATTTATGTCAAGTTTTTTAAGACGTTCAGTGTAAAATGATGAATAGGTTGTGTAAAACGGTTGTGGTTGCGCAGTGACTCGACTGTCTTCGGACCTGAGCTCAGACCGAAGGGAGCTCGTCGAAGTCTTGAATCGGTTAACGTCATACGAAACCAGCCCGCCATAAGTCTGGCGGGCCAGCAGCGCAACTGTAGAACGTTGGACGAAACCAATATCGCTTCGCCTCAAGCAATGGATTATGATTCTCCTCCACTCGTCGGTTTGAGGCGGAGCTTCGCTAGTATCTGGTTATATCTGTTTCATTGCCTTATAGGTCTTCTTCATTCTCATCTTCTGCTAACGTAATCGATTGGGTTGCTGTGCGACGATCACTACGTCAGGGGCATATACTTTGCGGCGGATGGGGATGGGTTCATGGTCCAGCCTGACATAAGCGATGACCGGCGCACCTCGCCTCTCTGCCCCAAACTTCGGAAAGGTCTGTGCAAAAAGGCTGCTACGGCAAGTATCTGGGAGGCTATGACCGCTCCCTGACCACATCTGCCGAAAATCTTTATCTTTTTCATGACATAGTCCTCAAGTGATCAACAATATCTTCGTATAGACGGAATTTTCCCAAGAGATTGAAGAGATTCTCATCTATGTCCGGTACCTTCAAGACTTGAATTCCATTGATTGGGTAAATAGTTGTTCTAAAAACTTTTTTTGTCAAGAAAATATTCAAACAACTATGAAATACCACATATTTTTACAATTACCGCGTTGTATTCTGCCCGAAATACAGACGCACAGCTTTTAGACAAGGAAGGTGCTTAAACAGCCTATCTCTATTTTTAAAGGCTACCCAAAAATTACTTTGACCCTACTATCCAAGTAAAGGGAAAGTCCTGCTGAATTTTTTGGAGACCATCCCAGGGATTGTCTCCAGACATCATCACTTTCCATACATAGATAAATTCCTAAATCATCATACCATTTTTTTAATCTTTCTGATAACTTAGCATACATTTCTACTCTGATAGGCTTAAAATACCTGAATTTTCCATCCAGACCCGGGACAAATTCACCATTAAAGATATTTGTACCTGGAAATCTTTTCATAATAGCCCACTTGAGATTTGGCATATATCTAAAAGAGCCCAGGCTTATCCAGATAATAGACTCTGGGTTAATATATCTCTCTAAAAGCTGGACTGTCTCTTCGTATTCATCCGCACATCCTTGATAGCTTATTATAGGATCAAAATGAAAGGCCAGCACAAATCCTGCTTTTTGGCATTCCCCGGCAGCAATAATCCTATTTTTCAAACTCGCTGTCTTGTGTTCTTGATTAGCTATTATACGGGGGGTATTTAATGACCATGCAACAACTATTCTTTCTCTATGGCTACTTTTAATGAGATCTTTAATAAAAGAGGTCTTTGTCTTTAGCTCCAGTATGCAGTTCTTCCTATTGGAAAAGAAAGGGAGTAAAAAATCCGTCCACCCTGTAACATAATCAAGGGACAGGCTGTCTGTAAACTCCCCGGTACCAATCCTGAATATACTGTCAGGGAAGCTATCAATAACTTCACCTATAGAATTAAGCCTATCCTCTAAGTTTGTGAAAATTCTCAATGATGGTTGATTAACATAGGATTGAAGGAAGCAGTAACTACAGTCCATTGGACAGTTGATACCTATATTTAGGATCTTGTAACCACAGCAGATATATCTCCTTGTACCAGGACAAGATTTAAGAAATTCACCATTAAAGTGTATGATTCTGAGCGATTCCTTATCCATCTCTTCAATATCTTCTATTAAGGCCAATTCATCTGGTTCAACATTCTCTATTGGTATATTGGGTAATTTTTTAAATATCTTTTGGGCAAGGGAATCTTTTTCAGCTCCCCTTTCAAGTAAAATTCGCCTGATTTTGAATTGCTTCATCCGTGCTCTGCCCCTTTCCAAAAATCGGTTATCTTTTCTAACCCAGATAAATTAGATAATTCTGTCAACTTCTCTTTGAGCTCTTTGCCTTTCGTAAACACTATTTCAAGCTTGTAGTCAATCCCCTCAAAAAAAGGCGGGGGAATTATTTTAATTCCTGAAGGAAGAGAAAGATTAAAAATACCTATTTTAAATAGTTTTTCAGTCTCCAAGAGAGATGGAAATCGCCTGGCTTTCAAAATCTTTACTATTGCCTTCACCTTTTGTGGTTTATTCATTCTATTATTATTTAAAACCTCTATAATCTGTCTCTCATCTACAATCTCTTTTATTGGGCGCCCTTCCCTACTGGCAATTTCTATAATCCATTGGATAGTTTCCCATTGCTGATTAAAGCTCCATTTTAAAGATGTAAATAGATCGTTAATCTTTAGCCGATCATCTTTACCAATGCTTCTTATTAAGCCAGCTATCCTTAGCGATAACCTTTCCATGGCAACAGAAACCTTTACTGTATCTTCTAACTCCTCTAAACCTAAGAACAGTTCCAATGTCTGTCTGTTTGCTGGGATATCCAGAATGGGCATGAAATTGGCCACTATTTCTTCTGTATTAAGGAAAGAGGTCAGTCTTTTCAAAACCATCCCTTTTTCAATATTATTGAGTTTACGATGAAGTAGATTGTCATTTAAATTAAGCAACAGCGCCTTTAAGGGAGGAAAATTATCCGGTAATACCTGGCACACTGTATCTTGCCAGCCCAATTCCCTTAATGCCAACAACCTTCGATATCCTGCAACTACTATAAAGTTGTTATCCGACTTTTTAAGCAGGTATGGGGGATTAAGAACACCAAATCTGTCTATCGAGTCCTTAAGTGGTTCCAGGTCAAAATTAAAGCTCATACAGAACGGGCCCGGGCTTAAGTCAATATCTGAAATCTCTACCTGTAAAGGGGTGCTTTTGAATGCTTTTTTTTCCATCATATCACCTTTTAAAAAGATCCTCCTCTAACTCGATCAACCGGTTACATTTAAGCACAATTTTCGATGAGGAGACAATCCTTTTTCCTCTTGACAGATTTAACTTTGGCAAATAGTGTCGACAAAGTTAGTATCGACACAAGGAGATAGAATGCGACTATTAGAATATGAATCAAAAGAGATCATAGCGAAAAAGGGTATCCCCACACCAGCTGGCATTGTAATCTCCAGCCCTGGGCCTATTTCCCTCC
>JAUWZC010000119.1 GCA_030615565.1 Desulfobacteraceae bacterium
GTCCTTCCAAAGCTCTAATTTTGTGAACAGCCAATTGGATTCTTTAAATGGCCTGGCTTAGCTCCGATGGTGTAGGCCAGGCCTTTTGGAGGAGGTACCCTCGAATCCCAAAGAATTTTACACCCTGAAGGGATTTAAGGACCGCTCGGAGCACACGAAATGGAAAGACCCAGGGCAACCCAGGGAGGGAAGATCCAAACACCGGCATTGTGACCCAACCCATCCTCCAGAGTTTAATCATGCTTTATTTATATTAAATTATACATATATAGTTATATTTGTCAATTATTTTTTTTAATTTACTTAAAAAATATATATTCTATCTATATGTATAAAAAACAACATTGATTCTGTATCCTCTTTTTTCCTACTGAGACATACCGCAGGCTTTTAGAGAAGGGGGACGTTCATGCAGAAATTGCTTAAAACTTTGAAATGTAAATGAGAAAATCCTCGTTGATTCTAAAACAACTTAAAAGTGGGCGTTTGTCTGAATTCCCGACTCGAATCTTTATTCTTGCAACAACCACTACATTGCTCAGCGCGAATGAATTATTGTCAGCGGTCAAATGAATTGGGAATCAGCCTTTGACATTGGACAAAATGCGAAATGTGCCGATTGTGCCAAGCCTTCATTCCTCATTTAATGAAAATATTAAAAGAGGTAGTTGGTTCTAAAACAATTTAAAATGTGACGTTGGTCTGAATTTGCGGCTCGAATCTTTAATCTTAAAGAAATTACCTCCTCACACTGCGCTCAGAATATTTTCATCACGGGTAAGGATTTGCTTTTCTTCCTGAAGGCATTTTAGATGTTGATAAAATGCAAGCTGATGAAAAATTTGTAAAGCGGGATGCCCTTAAGATTTTAAATTTTGGAGTTGATAGGGAAACAATAAATATCAAAACATGCGAGGGCTAACTCTATATGACACTCTTCATTTTACATCACAATGGGAATCAAAAAAGTTTCCTGAGATTTCTGCTACCTTGGGTAGATATAAAGAGGGGGCAAGATAAGTACTGGTGAGAAATTGTTAGTTAACAGAATAAGATTCTTAGAAAATTAATGGCGTCCCGCTTTACACTTCACGCTTCATAGATCCCTACCATCGCTTTGCTTTCTACTACTGCTATGATTGCTGACAATTTGAAAGCCAGAAAAGTGCAGTATTGTGTTTTTAGTCTATAAGAGAATCATGTAGAATTCTGCTGTCACCTATGGTACGAAATTTATACTTTTGGGTTGTAGGATCTAAGCATAAGATATTGAGGATTTATTGAATAATGCAAGAGGGATCGGCAGAGGGGGTGGTTTCAGTAGGAGTCGTTTGACCAGTTTCGAGACTAAGGACACAATCTAAGCTGCTACCAACTCCTCTGCCATATTTATCAACAGCTCCCACAAGCATTAAATCGAGCATATCAACCCCAACTGCTCTCTCTTGCAAGGCCTTTTCCTTTGACACACAAGCCACCTTTATTCTATATTACCCTCAACCAAAGGAAGTTCTTATAACTTATGAACCTCATCTAAGGAATAAATCATGAGAAAATCTGGAGTGTGTATTTTGACTTATCTCTTTGTGCCTGCGATATGGTTTTTGGTTTTATTTTTTAATGGTTGTGCAGCACCCAAGATCAAAACCTCTGTGCTTGTCCCTGCTAAAGCTCATGAAGCGGGAAAACTCAGGCGGATCGCTGTCTTACCTTTTGCTGGAAGCGGAGGTAATCAGGCAAGTACAGAGGCCGAAGCCTTGCTTGTGAATATTCGTGTAAGTGGTAAGCCTTACTTTGAGGTGATTGAAAGGGCGTCTCTTGAAAATATTATGAGGGAACAGAATCTGCATCTGACCGGTGCTGTGGAAGAAGAAACAGCAGTTACAATTGGAAAGCTGGTTGGAGCAGAGGGTATCATCTTAGGAACTGTTACCACAAACGTCGCCGAAGACAAGCACTTCTCTCAAAAGAGGTCAAAGTGTGAAGCTAGAGATGAAAAAAAGAAATGCATTAAACGGCGTGAATATACGGTTAGATGCACCACACGAGACGCCTACTTCTCTTTTACTCCGAAGGTCATCAATGTCGCTACAGGAAGAATCGTAGCATCTGAGTCCTTGTCTGGGCACCTTCGTGATAGTGTGTGCCAAGATTCAGGTCGCCCTCTGCGAGGTAAAGCACAAATGCTGGGTGATGCTAAGAGACGTGCGATTAAGAAATTTCGGGAATTGATTGCACCATACTCCGTAATTGTCGAGATCACTCTCCTTGAAAAGGATGATACAAAGCCACCTCCCAATGCCAAGGAACAAGTGGCCAGTGGCATTAAGTGGGCGAAGCAAGGGAGGTTGAAGAGAGCTTGTGAGTTTTGGCAAGAGGCTTATAGGCTTCACCCACAAGGCTATGCCATACATTACCTTTTAGGAGTCTGCGCTGAAACACAAGGGAAGCTACAGAAAGCTCTCGAGTATTATGAAAAAGCTGACAGAATGACTGGCAGCCCTGTCAAAGAGATTAATACAGCCCTCGGTCGTGTCAGGGTAAGTCTGGAAAAAAGAAAAAAGCTTGAAGAGCAACTTCAGATAAAAAAGTAAATGAAGGGGTCAAGTCCCAGTTAAATATGCTGCGCATTTAACGGGATAAATCTTTTTTTGGCAAAACTTTTTTAAAGCGAAAACGGAACGTCCATAAGATTTTAAATTTTTGATTTGATAGTAAAGGGGGACATCCTATATTCCCCCTGTCAAGAGAAAAAGTGAATAAGCTACAATTATAGTAATATCAATAAGATACAAAATATAGCTTAATTTGAACGCACCTCTCCTCATCCCATTGATGGGCATTTTATTCGGCGAGTCTCTCACTACAAAAGAACACTGTATCTAATCGTTACGTTTATCCGGCATGCTCCACTAAGGAAGCCACCAATCATCCCTTATCCAAATTACATAGTTCAGTGAGAGGCCCTGTATTGTCCCGCCCGAGGTCTTTAAATAGCCTCAACGTTCGTTCTCGGGCTCTCTCGCCGAAATGAAAAAACTTTTTATGTTATGTTCAGATACTTAAAATCAATACGCCTGAGGCGTATAAAATACCTCTTTCTTCTTCATCAAGGTCCAGGCGATAATCAGCAATTTAGCAGCCAATTTCACTCTCATCTTGGTCTTGATCCCCTTCTCCTTTTCTCTGCCACGAAGTTTATTGGTGTAATAAACGATAAAGTACTGATCCCATATAGAGGCAATCATCGCCGCTTGATACAGGGCATACCTGAGATCAGCCTTCCCTTTCTTGGAAATTACCGGTATTGCAGCATCAGATCTCTTTCCACTCCGCTCGGCACTCAGATCTAAGCCAGCCATCTTGAGTACCTGTTTTCCTGTCTTAAAGCGAAAGGGATCACCAATGGCACCAAAAACCTTAGAGGAAACATCAGGTCCAAAGCCAGGAATGGTGAGAAGATAGCTGTACTCAGGGAACTCAAGACAGATATCCTCGATCTTGTCACTGACTTCTGAAATCGACTCTCGAACTTACCTTAAGCCTTCCACCATCACCTTTGCTTCAAATTCCAAGCTTTCACCAACATCACAACCAATTGAGTCAGCTGCCTTCTTCCAGATAGCCTTGAGGCGATTCTGTTGCCATATTCCTCTCTTTTGAGGTGCAACCACCTGAAGGAATTGCTCATATTCTAAGCCGGCAATAACTGAAGGATTTAAACACCACTTGATTATTTCCAGACTATCAGATTCCGATTGTCCAAAATATCTGTCCAACTCAGGAAAATAGGTGGCCAGAAGATGGTTTCGGATACGTACTTTCAATCCATGCTCTTGTTTCTTTAATCTTCTCTTAAGGGATAAAAGGCTTCTCAGCTCCCGCAAGGCCATGGAAGGGTATTCATAGAAGAGGCATTTTCCCTGGCTGATAAGATCCGCCACATTGGCTGAATCCTTGGTGTCGTGTTTGTCCCAGCGGCCATCTAGCAGTTCCCTGTTTCTTTTTACTGCCACACCAGATACTAATACCACCATATGAGCACACTTGATTAAAAACTCTCCCAGTGGCTTATGGTAGTTGCCTGTGGGCGACTCGACTTGAGCTCGTCGACAAGTCTCAAGGCCAAACACTATCTTTTTAAGACTGTGTTGTATCTTGATTGCATCTGCCTGGATGAAAAGCCTTTCAAATCCTTCAATTGTGTTTTCAAAGACCAATCTCTTAAAGAGTGTCTTTCCTGTGGCAGTGCCAAAGAAGGCATTGTGCTTATCTTTGGCCACATCTATCCCAACAATTAAATGCTCTTTGGATCCCCGAATCTCTTTCTTAAGTTGACGAAATTCCTTTAGCCTGATAATATCTACCTTGTTCATTTGAAACCTCCTGTTTTGAGTTATAATTTTTGTTTCTATTCACTTATTACTTAACAGGAGGTTTCTTTTTTTGGTAGATAGATAATAATTTTTTTCTATGCTAACCTTAGGGGTGTAACCCTTTGATTTCTTAATATATAACGTTGGTTCTAAAACGCCTTAAAAATGTAAATTGAATATGAATTTTCGGCTCTAACTTTATTCTTGCCGCAATCACCCCCTCACCAAAGAATTCAGGCCAGCCCGCCACAAACACGGCGGACAAGCCCGCCAATCCGCCACTCCGCCAGAAAAACGGCGGATAAAAAAGACGGCGGGCAAGAATAACGGCGGGCAAGCCCGCCAGAGGCGCACAAGCTTAAGTAATTAAGTGTTTCTCGTGCCTATTTTAAACCTTGACGTAATCAGAAAATTACGTTATTCTTTTTCAGCATGATTAAACCTGACCAATCTCTTAAACCTGACTGGGACGAAGGCAACATCGACCACATTGCCATTCATGGAATACGCCCCGAGCAGGTGGAGGAAGTTTATTACAATGAAGGCCCATTTCCGACCCTTGCCGTTAGAAGTAAAAAGAAACGAGGAAAATCAACCGAATATCGATACCGTCTATGGGGTACAGATGCCTCTGGACTCTGTATCGAAGCCATTGTGGCTCCATACCCCGAGTATGGTTTGTGGCGATGCGTAACAGCATTTCCCATGTCAGATTCCACTAAGAAGACCTATTTCAAGAGGATAAAGAAATGAGCAGAATTCCAAAAGAAATAAGGAATAACCTTAAGGAAGAAGCCAAGGAATGGGACACTACCATTGCTGGAGAGGGTCCCGAGCAAGTTCAAAAACTGCTGGATGAGGCAGAGACCTTTAAAGTTCCACGTCCTGCCCGTCATCCAGTTTCCCTTCGTCTGGACCCATTTGATATCTCTTTGGTAAAACGCCTTGCCCGTAAGAAAGGTATTCCACACACACAACTTATGGCCATCTGGCTTCACGAACGGATCGACCAAGAAAAAGGGGCCGCTCCTAAATGAATCTCCCCGTGAAGTCAGGGACGTAGTTGACTATGTTGAATAACTTAAAGCGTCAAGGCAATGAAATAACAGGAGTGGCGGGGGTCAGGCCCTCCAGTCCGCCACTCCGCCACAAAAATGGCGGACAAGAATAACGGCGGGCAAGCCCTCCACAAAGACGGCGGGCAAGCCCGCCAGAAGCGGACAGGCCCTCGATCTATTGACAACCGCCCTGAAAACTGATTCTAATAATCCAACATACTGAGTAATTCTGTAAAGGCTAAAATGTAGCGGGCTATCAGAAATTTGTCAGCATAGAATTGTTATATGTCTATAAATTTTATAATAAAGCATCGTGGACATCCGCATAATTAAGTCTAGGCTAAAGAAACTTGCGAATAAGAAAAACGCAGAAGTTGCCCAAAGATTCTTTAAGACCGATCCAGGAGAATATGGAGAAGGAGATAAATTTCTCGGTATTCGAGTGCCTGTGCTAAGGAAACTCGCCAAAGAATATCAAACGATTACAGTTGAAGAAGTGGAACATTTACTCAAGTCCTCAATTCATGAAGAACGGCTACTTGCACTTTTCATCATCATTAGTATCTATTCCAAAGGCGAAGAAGCTGTAAAGAAAGGGATTTATGAGCTGTACTTAAACAATACCGAGTTTATTAATAACTGGGATCTCGTCGATGCATCGGCAGAATATATTGTTGGTGATTTCTTGCTTAACAAAGGGAAAAACCCGATATATCGACTCGCCAAGTCACAGAATCTATGGGAACGGCGTATTTCAATAATGTCGATATTTTATTTCATTAAGCGCGGACAATACTCTGAAACACTGAAGATCTCAAAGATATTATTGCATGACAAGGAAGACCTAATTCACAAAGCAGTTGGATGGATGTTGCGTGAGGTTGGTAAACGAAATCTGCCGTTAGAAGAGGAGTTCTTGAAAGAATATTATAAGGAAATGCCCCGCACAATGTTGCGATACGCTGTAGAAAGGTTTCCAGAATCGATGCGACAACGTTACCTTAAAGGCAAAATTTGATGAATATAGGGTCAAACCTTTACTATTAACTAGAAATTTGTAAAAGGGAGCGTAGGTTCTAAAACACTTAAAATTGGGCGTTGGTCTGAATTTGCGGCCCAAATCTTTATTCTTGCAACAACCATCATATTGCTCAGAGCGAATGAATTATTGTCATCGGTCAAGGGAAGTGGTTTGAACCTATTTAACTGGGGCCTTGATCTGAAATGGGTAAAAAATATACAGGATCAGGTCTTGAATCGTGAATTTTCACTCCTCTGTGCGCCGCGCATATCCATTTTACAGAAGTGTAGGATGTTGTAGGCTATATTTAATAACTATGGAGATCAGCTCTGTGGATACTCCAATACGCGACATGGCATCGTAATGGATAACAGTAAGACCA
>JAUWZC010000144.1 GCA_030615565.1 Desulfobacteraceae bacterium
TGAAAGAGTCAGCTCTTTTGCCAGAACCAATTTTTACACCATCTACCAAAGCTGAGGCGGGAATACATGATGAAAATATTTCCTTTGAGGATGCTGTACATATTGTCGGAGAAGACATAGCCAGACAGATGAGAAGGATTAGTTTAAAAATATACCAATATGGAAGAAATCTGGCTTCTAAGAATGGTATCATCATAGCTGATACCAAGTTCGAGTTTGGGTTTGTAGATAATAGTCTCATTCTGATTGATGAGGTATTAACCCCAGATTCATCCAGATTCTGGCCCATGGATGAATATAAACCAGGGAGGGTTCAAAAGAGTTTTGATAAGCAGTTTTTAAGGGATTACCTTAATAGCCTTGATTGGCCAAAAAAACCACCTCCACCAAAATTACCACCAGAAATAATTCAAATTACAAGAGACAAATATCTTGAGGCCCTTGAGAGATTAACAGGAAAAGGTCTTTAAGCCCTGTTAATCACGTTAGAGCATATTGTTTTTTCATCCCACTTCTTTTATCCCTATCCTTGACAACACCTATACTGATGCTTAACATCTTTCAATATTGAACTTCATTATTAACCAATAATAAGAACCCGACTATGAGTGGAATAGAGATTAAGATAAACGAAGAAGAGGAAAAGATAGAAGCCTATAAGGAGATGGATAAAGAAGAGGAAAAAAAAGCAGAAGACCTCAAAGAACAGGATAAGAAGTCCCGCGAGAAGGGCAGAGAAAAGAAGGTGAAGAGCTTAGAGGAGATAACAAAACGGGAACTCTTGGAAAAAGTAAAAGAAACTGAGGTAAAGGCCCAAGAAAATTATGATCTCTATATGCGAACCTATGCTGAAATGGAGAATATTAATAAAAGAGGGAAAAAAGAAAGAGAGGAATTGGCAAAATTTGCAAATGAGTCTCTGATCCGGGAGATTCTACCAGCTATTGATAATCTTCAAAAGGCGATATCTCACGCACAAAATGATAATAACCCATCGGGGTTAGTTAAAGGTCTTGAGATGACATTGGGTGGTCTCATGAAAACGTTAGACAAATTGGGTCTTAAAGAGGTTGAGGCAGAAGGAAAGCCATTTGACCCGAATTTTCATGAAGCAATTTCCCAACAGATAGATGATAAGGTTGCCCCAGGACATGTCATAATGGAGTTGCAAAAGGGCTACCTGCTGAATGAACGTTTGATTAGGCCATCGATTGTTGTGATCTCGCAAGGAAATAGTAAAAATGAAGCTAAAGGTGCTTAAAATTAAGGAAATAAATTATGTTAACTCTGGCTCATTTATGAACCTAGCTCCACTGCGCTACGCAATTGGAATAATGGAATGATGGAGTTATGGAATGATGGGTATTAAGGAATTATTGACAATTATTTTTTCCACTTTTAACCCAATATTCCATTATTCCAGCTGGGTGACAATAATCAGTTACCATTAAAAAGCTTATGATATCAACCGGTTGTAGAATTTCTGAGACGTTAGTCACTTTAGGCACTTTTTCTAGATAATAGATATATTTTAAGGAGGAAATAATGAGTAAAATAATCGGAATCGATTTAGGAACCACAAATTCCTGTGTGGCTCTTATGGAGGGAGGTGAGCCAAAGGTAATTCCCAATGTGGAAGGGAACCGGACCACACCTTCTGTTGTGGCATTTACTGATAGTGGAGAACGGCTTACAGGGCAGACTGCAAAAAGGCAAGCAATTACCAATCCGGAAAACACTGTCTATGCGGTTAAAAGACTAATTGGGAGAAAGTTTGATTCATCTGAGATTCAAAGAGATGTTAAGATATGTCCTTATAAGATTACCAAGGCAAAAAATGCCGATGCTCAGATTACCGTCAGAGGCAAGGATTATAGCGCAGCCGAGATTTCATCAATGGTATTGCAGAAAATGAAGCAAACCGCTGAAGAATATCTTGGTGAAAAGGTGACTGATGCTGTCATCACCGTTCCAGCCTATTTTAATGACAGCCAGAGACAGGCAACAAAGGATGCAGGAAAGATAACGGGATTGTATGTTCAAAGGATCATTAATGAGCCTACGGCTGCCTCACTTGCATATGGTCTGGATAAAAAGAAGGAAGAAAAGATTGCTGTGTTTGATCTTGGGGGCGGGACCTTTGATATTTCTGTCCTGGAGATAGGTGATGGAGTATTTGAGGTTAAATCTACAAGCGGAGATACCCATTTAGGTGGTGAGGATTTTGATCAAAGAGTTATGGATTATCTTGCTGATGAATTCAAAAAGGATCAGGGTATTGATCTAAGGAATGATAAAATGGCATTACAACGTCTGAAAGAGGCGGCTGAGAAGGCAAAGATGGAACTTTCCACCTCAATGGAGACAGATGTTAATCTTCCCTTTATTACTGCTGATGCAAGCGGGCCGAAACATTTAAATATTAAACTAACCAGGGCAAAACTCGAGTCTCTTGTAGAGGATTTGGTTGATAAAACAGTCGAGCCCTGCAAGATTGCCTTAAGGGATTCTGGTTTGAAGGTCAGTGAAATAAATGAGGTCATCCTGGTTGGTGGAATGACCAGGATGCCCATGGTTCAGGAAAAGGTAAAGCAAATCTTTGGTAAGGAGCCGCACAAGGGTGTTAACCCTGATGAGGTTGTTGCAATCGGTGCAGCTATACAAGGAGGTGTATTAAAGGGTGATGTAAAAGATGTTCTCTTGCTTGATGTGACTCCTCTTTCACTGGGGATTGAGACCCTTGGTGGTGTTTTCACCAAGCTCATTGAGAAAAATACTACAATACCTACTAAAAAGAGCCAGGTATTCTCAACTGCGGCTGATAACCAGCCTGCAGTTTCCATCCACGTTCTTCAGGGTGAGAGGGAAATGGCTGGCTACAATAAAACCCTTGGTCGCTTTGAACTGGTTGGGATTCCACCAGCGCCAAGAGGCATGCCTCAGATAGATGTAACCTTTGATATTGATGCAAATGGTATTGTTAATGTATCTGCCAAAGATATGGGAACTGGAAAGGAACAATCTATTAAGATAACCGCCTCAAGCGGCCTTAGTGAGGAGGAAATTGAAAGGTTAGTCAAGGATGCTGAGCTTCACAGTGAAGAAGATAAAAAGAAGAGAGAGCTTGTTGATGCTCGAAATGCTGCTGATTCTCTCATCTACTCTACTGAGAAATCTCTTAAAGAGGCTGGGGACAAACTCGATGCTGGCATAAAAGGAGAGATAGATAATGCTATCGCTAATCTTAAAAAGGCGATGGAGGGTGAAGATACATCAGAAATTAAACGGCTTTCAGAGGAGTTGACACAGGTTTCACATAAGATAGCTGAGGTTTTATATGCCCAGGCTGCCCAATCACAAGCTGGCCCAGAGGCAGGCCCTGCGGAAACAGAGACAGCTAAAAAGGATGAGGAGGTTGTTGACGCAGATTTTGAGGAAGTAAAGGATGACAGCAAATAAAGCCCCTTATTCTATCTAAGCTCTACCTCTCCGGCCCATACTGGCCCGGGACGGGCAAACCGATGAGGCACGCTTTAAGAAAATCCTAAATTCGAATATCGAAAAAGGAAAAAATACTAAGCACTAAATCCTAAACTCTAAACAATATCAAATATCAAAACTCAAATGACCAAAACATGTTTGGAGTTTAGCGAGGAACTATTTAATGTTTTTGGATTTAGAATATTTGAATTTGGAATTTGTTTAGGATTTAGATATTCGGATTTCGAATTTAAAATTAAAAGCATTTGATTTAACTGCAAAACTTGACATAAATTTTAAGATATTGGCTTATGAAGACGTTTAAAAAGGCTGTTACTATCTTGATAGCGGTAATGGCCTTTTTTATTTTCTCCTGTGAGAGGAGGATAATTTTAAAGGAACCACCTGAGAAGGTAGTTTTAAAGGAACCACCTGAGAAGAAAGTAGTTGTCGATTATTTCTCAGAAGCTGAAAATTATTGGAGTGAAAAAAAATATGATAAGGCACTGGCAGCTTATGATCTATACCTTAAGGTAGATCCAAAAGGAGAGAGGGTTAGGGATGCATTAATCAGGAAGGCAAATATATATTATAACACAAACCAATATGAGGAGGCCTTGCCCCTGTTTTTAGATGTTATCGATAAATATCCCTTGGAAAGAAGGTCTGAGATTCACATTTTAACTGCCAAGACATATTTCTACCTGAAGAAATATCCCGAATCAAGATTATCTGCTTTAAGCTGGCTTGAGATTTATAAATATTATGCCGGCAAAGAAGAGATTTTCTTTCTTTTAGGTCAAAACTTAAAAGAATTAAATAACTATCCACGGGCCCTTTATTGGTGGCTGAAATTATTGGAGTCACCATTAATTGAAGGAGAGGAAAAGGAAAAAATAAGGTCTCAACTTTTAGATCTTATTTATCAAGCCACAGAAGACGAACTAATAAAAATGGCAAATTATACTAAAGAGTGTGATCTTATCTATCCTATCTACTACCAGCTTGCAAAATTTTATTTTTTCTCGGGTAGGATAGAAGAGGCACACGAAGCAGTATTAAAGGTAGTGCGATTTGCACCGGAAGAAGAATGGGCTATAAAGCCTAAAGAAATGCTCCAAATGATTGATGAGAGATTAAAGGTGAGCCCTAATGTTATTGGTTGCCTCTTACCTTTGAGTGGTCCTTTTGCTATCTATGGCCAGGAGGTTTTAAATGGTCTCGAGCTGGGGTTTGATATCTTTCAGGAGAACAATGAAGGCCTTTCATCTATCGAGCTTGTTGTAAGGGACACAGAGGGTGATCCTGAAATAGCGATTGAGGCTATAGAAGAACTGGCAGAGAGGGACAGGGCGCTCGTCACTATTGGACCTCTTATTAGCAAGGTAGCTGAAGGTGTTGTGGAAAAGGCTCAAGAATTAGGTATGCCCATAATTACCTTAAGCCAGAGTGAAGCCATAACAGAAAAGGGAGAGATGGTTTTTCAGAATTGTCTTTCCCCGGAAGACCAGCTAAGAAGTTTAATAAATAAGGTTATGGGAGAGATGGGTTTAGAAAGATTCGCCATACTCTATCCTGCTAATTCTTATGGCAGATACTTCATGGATAAATTATGGGATAAGGTTGAATCCAGGGGAGGGATGATAACTGCGGTAGAGTCTTATGATCCGAAGAATACAGATTTTGCAGTAGAGATAAAAAAGATGGTTGGTCTATTCTATCCCAGGCCAAAAATAGATATTGAGGAAGATGAGGAGGAACAACTGGAACAGAAGATGGGGGAACCGGAAAGGGAAGAGGAAGAATCAGAAGAAGAACCGGAGCCTATCGTAGATTTTGATGCTGTCTTTATCCCTGATAGCTATGAAAGGGTAGGCCTTATAGCATCTCAGTTGGCATATTATGATGTTGTAGGAGTAACCCTTTTGGGAACGAACCTTTGGAACTCTCCGAAATTAATAGACATCGCCGGAAGATATGTTCATGGAGCAATATTTCCTTCTGGTTTCTTTTCCGGTAGCAGTTATATAGGGGTGGATAGTTTTGTTGACCAATACAAAACCAGTTTTGGCCAAGAACCAAGACTTCTTGCTGCCATAGGTTATGATACTATTCGAATAGTCAAAGAAATCTTAAAAGAAGAAGGCGGAGAGATAAAAACAAGAGAAGATTTTCGCTCTGCATTAGCAGGAAATAGATATTTTGATAGCGTAACAGGACCAATGGTTTTTGATAATGAAAGAAGGGTAAAAAGAGATCCTCTTCTTTTGACCATTAGTGGCAGGCATTTTCTTCCTATGCC
>JAUWZC010000121.1 GCA_030615565.1 Desulfobacteraceae bacterium
ATTGACTCCGCCTGCAAAGGGCGTCCCATAGCCCTAAGGATATCTGGATTAATATGCTGAATAGGCACGTCAAGGTATGGGCACAGAACCTCCTCGGAATCAATAAGCTCAAGAAGCCTTTCGGTTAAATGATAAGGATGAGCATAGAGAATTCTAAGCCATTTCAAACCAGATATGGTAAGAAGTTTCTCCAGGAGGTCCTCAAGCGTACATAGTGGATCAAGATCACGGCCGTAGGAGGCTGTATCCTGGGCTACAAGATTAATCTCCTTAACACCCCTTTCAACCATCTTCTTTGTCTCGATAAATAGAGAATCCACGGTTCTGCTCCGGAAAGGACCCCTTAAGGAAGGGATAATACAGTAGGAGCACTGGTGTGAACATCCTTCGGCGATCTTTAGGTAGGCAGAATAAAAAGGCGTTGTCCGGGCCCTGGGTGCCCTGTGATCTGCTAAAAAATGCGGTCTATCTATAAAAAAAATTGGAGTGTTAGCACTTTTAGCACTTAGGATCTCACGTATCCTATATATCTGCCCTGTACCAATCCAGCCATCAACCTCCGGTATCTCTCTGAGCAGCTTTCGTCCATATCTCTGCACAAAACAACCTACAACCAAAAGGTATGCTAAATGCCCTTTATCTTTTAAACTTACAAGCTCAAGTATTGTGTCTATGCTCTCTTCAACTGCAGGCCTGATAAAGGCACAGGTATTAACAACAGCTATATCGGCATCTAAAGGATCATCTACTATATCATATCCTTGCTCCTTGATAAGACCGAGTATATATTCACTGTCTACAAGATTTTTTACACATCCAAGGTTGATAAAAAATGCCTTTGGCATAAATCCTATAATGTCATTTCAGGTGGTGGCCAGGCTGAGATCTGAATAAGGTACGAGGAAAAGGTTGCTGACTATTAAAATCTTAAAATTCTTTTTCTGGCTGAAGGCTTGATTCCATCCATCTCTTGATCATGTCTTCTGTATAAGCACTCCTAAAACCATTAACAACCGTTTCAAATGGAAGGTCTGCAAAATGGCCATGATCATTAATATATTCGATATGTAAACGCCCATTCAAATCGTTGGAATGAAAGATAGCCGGATTATGCCCATCAAATTCTACTAGCTTCAGGTCGAGCCTCTGACACATGTCTGTATCAAATGTGGGAGTCACCTTAATCCACCTGCCGTCAATGTAAAGCTCATTATAGCCGTGGAAGGCAAAAATGTCTGTTTTCATCATGTTCCACAATTTTGGGGAAATTGAATAATTTCTAATATCAGCAAAGACAAGCCGTGCCGGTATACCATGAGCACGGGTCAATGCAGCTAGCAAAACTGCCTTTTGAACGCAAAAACCTTCTCCTCTTTCTAGAGTCCTGCTCGCCGGGTAATGTTCAGGAAGGTAAAAGGGAGAATAGGGGGTATAAGGAATTTTGTCTCGGACAAAATTAAAAATCGCCCTTGCCTTTTCCTCAGAATGAGAGGCTACAATTTTTTTAGAAAGCTTCGAAACCGAGGGTGTATCATAATCAATATAGTACGTTGGCTTCAGGTATACTGATAAGTCTTCCATAACATGTATCGTTTATTATGTCTTTGTGGTGGTTCCTTTTGATAGACGTTTTATTATGGTTTGGGTGAAGTTTTTAAAGAATAGGAGTTGAATAGCTTCGGACAATCCATTTAAAAGGGTGGAGCTGAATTTAAGAAAAATACATTCCTCTTTGGTAATAATGGTAGCTGAGCGAGCTTCACCGGTCAGATAGGCCATCTCTCCAAAACATTGTCCCTTTTCTAAAACAGCTACCTCTTCACTTCCCGTTTGGACTAACACTTGGCCACTGATCAAAATATAGAAAGAATCGTCTATCTCTCCTTCTTGTATAATGGTCTTACCCTTCTCAACCTTAACTAAATCACATGCAGAAAGGATCTGGTCAATCTGACTTTCGGTAAAATTATTAAAAAAAGGCAGACCTTGGATATAGCTTAAAAATTCGCCGTCATGGGTTTCTTTTGGTGTTTCTTTTAAACTACGTAAGACCAGCCTCAGATCATAAGCAAAGTCCATACTGCACTGATAACGTTGAGATGGATTCTTGGCCAGGGCCTTGCTAAGGATATCTCCAAATATCTTTGGTAACTCTGGTTTTAATTCCAGAATAGGGGGAGGGTCATTATTAACAATCTTAAACATAATAGAGTATTCGTTTTCTCCTTCGAATGCCTTTTTGCCAACTAGAAGCTCATAAAGGACTGAGCCAAGAGAAAAGAGATCGTTTCTCTCTGTTATAAACTCCTCTTTGACTTGTTCAGGTGACATATAGCTGGGGGAGCCAAATAAACCTTTAACAAGAGTTGAGTGACCCCTTTTAATATAGGCGATGCTAAAATCGGTTATCTTTACCTGACCTGATAGGCTAAGAATGATATTAGAGGGTTTTATGTCACGGTGAATTACCTCATTTTGATGGGCATATTCTAAGCCTTTGCATACATTGAAAATAATCTTTAATACCCTTTCTATAGGTAAAAGATTATCCGGCTTACAAAATTTCTCTAATGTGGATCCGTCTATATACTCCATGGTAATATAACAGAAGTCTTGTTGTTGATCAGCATCGTATATAGTGACAATATTTGGGTGCATAAGACGCCCTGCAGATTGTGCCTCAATAAAAAAACTCTTCTTGTAGGCTTCTATTTCCTCAGGGCCTGTATCATCAGGGAGACGGTAAACCTTAATAGCTACTTGACGTTCAATATAAGGGTCCTTTCCAAGATAAACAGCTCCCACACTACCCTGTCCTATCTTCTTAAGAATCTGATAGCGGCCTATAGTCTTTATATTCTGCAAATCAAACATAAATCAATGAGATCCCCTGTAAAATTGGTTACATGATTGAATAGTCATCTCTTTTACTCTGAGATATCAACGAACAGTCTCTTTACATCAAGTTTATTTACCATATCATTAAATGTCTCACTCATTACTTGATGCGCCTGTTTTATACCGGAAATCCTATATTTTTCGGCTTCGCCCTTGAATCTCCTGGTTAAAACATTCCCCTCCTGAGTAAATTCAGCCTCGTAATCTATCCTGGCAATCCACCTACGGCCAGATAGATCCAGAGTAAAATCGTATAAGTTGATAGCTAACTCTGGAATCCCTTCTTTCCGCTCATGTAACAATTGTAGTCCCATATTCTCTAAATAAAGAGTAAAGGTTTTTTTAAAAAGGGTTTCTATGTCATAAATTCCAACAAGGAATCTCTCCTTTTCTCCTTTTGATAGAATATAATTAATATTCCCAGAAAAATTTTTATATATCCCCTTTGCTCCATTGCCAATAATATCTTTATTGACTCTCTTGTCAATAAACCTGAAAAATATTTCCTTCCCCTCCAGAATATTAGATTTTGGCATAGTGTTATACGTAACTTCCAGTTTAGGGATAGTAGCACACGCAAAAAAGAAGACAAGGGCTAGACAGGAAACAAGTTTAAAATAAGAAAAAAATAACTTCATAAGATTCCTCCTTTTTTCTAAAAACACATAATAGACAATTGGCTCAAACTATTCTATTAAAGAAGTATTCTAGAAGAACCTTTATCTGTCAAGAAAAAGTAATCCAAATGATAAAAAGTATTTACAATAGGATACAAAAAAAAGACATAGATCTTCTTGATCATGCATGGAAGGTTACCAGAGAAAACCATGGAAACAATTTTACATTCTACCTTCCTGGTATGATCAGGTATGGGAAGATGAGGGGCCTTTATCCTGCTATATCATTAACCGGGGATAGGTGCCAGTTACTATGTGAGCACTGTAAGGGATTGCTCCTAAAACCTATGATAAAGGCAACCAACCCAGAAACCCTTATAACAAAGTGTCTTAAGTTAGCGAATTCAGGTCATTCAGGGGTTCTTTTAAGCGGCGGATCAGACCTTGAGGGGAGGCTTCCCTGGAAAAAATTCTACCAGGCAATCCAGAGAATAAAGAATGACACAAATTTATTTATATCTGTACATAGTGGTTTTTTAGATTTCAGCACAGCAGCCGCCCTCAAAGAAGCAGGCGTAGATCAGGCATTGATTGATATAATGGGTGATGAGGAAACTGCAAAAAAAATCTACCACCTTGATGGCCTTCAAAAGGTGATAACATCACTGGAGAATCTTTTCGAATCAGGACTTGATATTGTTCCTCATATTGTGGCTGGTCTCATGTATGGCAAAATACATGGTGAATATGATGCCCTGCACATTATAAGTCGTTTTAAACCTTCTGCAATTGTAATTGTTGTTCTTACTCCATTAAAAGGTACACCAATGTCAGGTGTCTCACCTCCATCTCAAATAGAGATTGCACGATTGATTGCCACGGCCCGATTGATGATGCCCCATACTCCGATATCTCTGGGTTGCGAGAGGCCCAGAAACAAAGAAGCACAGATGATGGAAAATCTGGCCATACATGCAGGCATCACAAGAATGGCTGTGTGGTCAAAGAAAACTGTGGATATGGTATTGGGTCTTGGATTAAGACCTCTCTTTCAACCCACCTGCTGTTCTGTTCCATATAGAGAAGATTTTAACAAAGACTTTATATAGAATGTCCTCAATATATAGATTAAAATTTTAAACTACATAGGTTGACTATAGACAGCTATCTCATATACATATATAACTACAGGAAAAAGACAACTCCGAGGGTTGTAGGAACTACAGAAGAAATAGGTGCTAAAGAAAAATAGCATTCCAAAAAAGGAGGAATACCTATGTTAAAAAAACTATTTTTCTGTTCAATAATTCTCTTAACAGCCATTTCAATTTCCTTTGCCGCTTCAGGGCCAAACATGAAGGAAGGCCTCTGGGAAATAACCACAAAAACAAAAATGCCGGGTATGGAAATGCCGCCGATGAAACATACTCAGTGCATTACCAAACACGACCTTGTTCCTCAAAGTTCTCAACCAGGACAGGAGTGCAAAATCACCGAGACTAAGGTGATTGGTAATACGGTGACATGGACCATGCAATGCAAGACCCAGGGTGGAGAGATGAAAGGAACCGGTAAGATAACTTATAGCGAAGATAGCTTTGAGGGTACAATAATAATGTCAATGCCTCAGGCAAATATGAAGATTACCACCCACATCAGCGGCAAGCGAATCGGGGATTGCAAGTAGCTTAGATGCTAACAGCAACTGGCAGATTTTTCCGATATTAAAAAACCACCATTTTTTTAATAAGAGGACGTTAGAGACAAAAATCGATGCCAATAGCTTGCTTCGTTTTCCTATTGTTGTGCGGGCAGCTCTAACTATTAGTTAATAGTCAACAACCCCGCCCTTCCGGGTGGGGCATTAAAGGGCGGCGGTAAAGGATTGACCCCATTTCTTCTGGGCCATCTCTGCCAGCTTAAACTTCTGTACCTTGCCTGACCTTGTCATTGGAAATTCTGTGACTAATTTATAGTAATGCGGCTCTTTCTCTTTAGTAAAATTATCCTTAACATATTTTTCAAGTCTATCAAGAGACAAATTTGCCCCTTCCTTGAGTTTTACCCAGGCAGCAACCTCCTGGCCTTTTTCTGGATGAGGGAACCCAAAAACCTGGACTTCTGAGACACCAGGTAGCTTATAGATTATTTCCTCCAACTCTGTCGGGTAAATCTCAACTCCTTCTCTTACAATAACATCCTTGAGCCTACCTGTTATTTTAACATAGCCCTTTTCATCCATCTCGCCAAGATCTCCTGTGTGGAACCAACCTTCCTTATCAACAACAGATGCAGTTGCAGCAGGCATATTATAATATCCCTTCATCAGGAAACCCCTGGTACAGAGTTCTCCCTGATTGTGAGGAGGGAGATCTTCACCGGTGGTCGTGTTTAATATCTTGACCTCATTGCACTCTAAGGCACTGCCAATAGTTGAAACCCTTATATCCAATGGATCATCAGGCCTGGTCATGGTTATCCACGAAGAGGCCTCTGTGATGCCGTAGGCAACAGTGATGTCTGAAATACCTATATCCTCCACCAGCTTTCTCATTAATTCTATTGGACATGGTGCACCACCTATTGTCCCTCTATATAGTGTTTTCCACTTTTCAGGACTAAATTCCGCATGATCGATGAGTGTTATTAGCATGCTTGGGGAGCCATAAATAGCAGTACATTTTTCCTTATTAATGGCTGATATTATCTTGGATGGCTCAAAGGTAGCACAAGGCATGATGATTGAAGCTCCTTTTATAAGTCCTGCTAATACAATACATGTATTTCCAAACATATGGAATAGGGGAAAAAAGAGACAAAGCCTGTCTTGATTGTTAAGTCCCTGCCTCAATGCTGAAAACATGGATTTATTGACAAGACCACAATGGTCAAGGACAACACCCTTTGGTTTACCGGTAGTACCAGATGTGTACATTATGGCAACCGGATCATCTGGGGTAATTTCATCTTCCCTTTTAGCAAGGGTTTTAAGGTCAATACCATCACCCATTTCCATTAGCTCCTGCCACGAGGTCATATCAGGATGGGATTTTTCATCTATAACAATGATATTTTCAAGTAGGGAGTTATAATCCTTTTCACCCTCCAGCCCCTTTGCCGTAATAATAGAGCTTGAACCTGATTGTTCCAGGATATAGCGGAGATCTTCTTTCCCTGCTCCATGGTCTACTGGTACAACAATAGCCCCTAT
>JAUWZC010000310.1 GCA_030615565.1 Desulfobacteraceae bacterium
TGATAAGCCCTGAAGAAAGTTGGCAATTTCCTCCATTCCTAATTGAGTCAGGGAGTAGTGTTCGGAAAAAATGCACCAGATATCCGGCAAAAAAGTCTGTGGCACATAGCTCATAACCCAAAATGTGGATCCTATCTCACCAATGTAGCGTTCTTGGCATTCCTTCTCTGCATTCATAAAATCCTGCCAGAAACTTTTTCCATTTTCCTTTAGGTATCTTTTACACCCCTCAATCTGTATCCTGTGATGGTTCGTAGGAACATCACCGCAATTCACCTGAAGGTGGGGATGAACCATGCTTGAACCGGACTGAGGCATATAATTCCAGTTGATATAGAAAAATTTTACCTGGGGATCAAAGTCAATCACCCTTTGGATAAATAACAGGGCAGCAGAAAAGGCGTCCCTCATTATTTCCAGAGTTAAATTCTCTATTCCAATATAATGTTGCCCGGATAGGATGGATACCCCAGCATATGTATCAAATGGAACAAGATTTGGTATAAGGGTAGCCTGTCCTTCCTTGATCCTTCCTTCAGGAATAAACTCCCTTGGGAACAGAGGAGTTGATTTTTCTAATGTATCCGGACAAAAAGGGCAAAATATCTCCCTGGATCGTTGGATTGTCTCACCTATATCAGGCCTGTCAGGGGGCTTGTATGGGAGATCAAAGACCCTGCCTGTTTCTCCTGTTAAAGGGTCATAACGTATCTCAAAGGGAATTTCATCCATAGAAAAGCCCTTTAAAGGGTTAAGTAAACGAGTTTTTGATCTTATCTTTTTAAAAGATATATTCATGGCTTCACCATTAGCTCTATAATAACCTTCTTTCGATTTATCCCAATTTCCCAAGTAGAATTATGTGGGCTAAAAATCAGCCGGACTTTTAACTGCCAGCCCGGGCTTATTCAAGACATGGGTGTAAATCATAGTTGTGGAAACATCTGCATGCCCCATAAGCTCCTGTACCGTGCGGATATCATAGCCGCCTTCCAGCAAGTGTGTTGCAAAAGAATGACGCAGGGTTTGGCAGGACACGTGTTTTGTCAATTCGGCCTTAATTGCGGCTGCCTTTACCGCTTTTTGAAGGGAACTTTCATGAATATGATGGCGCCGTACTTTTCGGCTCTCAGTGTCTATGGACAACTTGGAAGCGGGAAACACGTACTGCCACATCCATTCACGGCAGGCATTAGGGTATTTTCTCTCCAGGGCAGGCCATATAAAAACGCCTTTAGAACCTGCTTCCAGGTCCTGTTTAAAAACCTTTTTCACTTTCTTCAGATGATCTTTCAAAGACAGAGCAAATCTTTCAGGCAAAATCGTGACTCGATCTTTCTGACCCTTTCCATCGCGAACCAGAATTTGTTGTCTTTCAAAATCAATATCTTTCACTCTCAGCCTCACACATTCCATTAGCCTCAATCCACTCCCATACAAGAGCCCGGCCATTAGAAGAGAGGTGTCCTTCATACATTCCAGAAGCCTTTGAACCTCACTTCTCGTCAAGACTTCCGGTAAGCGTTTCGGCCGCTTTGCCCGGACAAAATCTTCAAAACTGCCCGGATCCGCTTTCAGCACCTGGCCATAAAGGAAAACTATAGCGTTCAGCGCCTGATTTTGAGTGCTAGCAGAAACATTCCGAATCTGGGCCAGATAATCAAGATAATCCTTTATTTCTTCAGGACCAATCTCATTCGGTTCCTTCAGCCCGTGGAAAGACAAAAATCGCCCCACCCATCTTTTGTATAACTGCTCGGTGCGAAGTGAATAATGCCGTGTCCGCAACTCACTTTGTAATCGTTTGAAAAGTTTACTGTGTTGTGCATATAGGTCAGTCTTTGAAACAATGCAATCAAGAAAACCGGTTTCATTTTTCTTCTCCTCTACATTTATCGATCTTCGTCCTTTTTTTCTGGTGGCTGATTTTTGAGATCTGAGGTTGAGCTTGAGAAAGTCACGATACAGGAAAATAAGTGCGTCGCGTGCCTGTTCAACTTGACATTGCTCTGTACCATCCTGGCGTTCGAGCAGGTTAAGAAATCTGTGAACATCATCTGATGAACGGGATCGAAGCCTTTTACCTTTTATTGAAACCGCAAATTTTTGCGCCCAGTGCACATACCATTCAGCGGTCTTTTCGAGTATTCCCGAGCCAATAACCGCATCACGGTATAACATCCAAAATTTATTGACATTTTTTGGCTTTTGGTCCATTATGCCATCAGATATAATCATGCGTGTTCCAATTTTATTGTAATATACA
>JAUWZC010000293.1 GCA_030615565.1 Desulfobacteraceae bacterium
AGGCTGCAAAAAATGCTATTGAAACAGCCTCAAAAAGTCTTAAGGACTTAAGAATTGCAGAAATTACTAAACTGGATCTGACCATTGAAGATGGTAAGGTCACTGGTTATAGGTCCAGGATTAACGTCTCATTTAAATATCATATATAGAAGTAGACTTTTTTTTAATCAGATGGCCAGAGAAAATCTTTTCTCTGGCCATTTAATTACAAGTTTAGGTTTCTTTTCTAAGGCTTTATAATCTTACCCCTTTGTTCCACCCACAACAATTTGGGAGATCCTTAAAGTAGGCTGAGCATCAGAAACAGGCACTCCCTGTGCATCTTTACCGCAGGTGCCCACTCCAAAGCCTAAATCGGTTCCAACCATATCGATTTCCCTAATTATTCTCGGACCATTACCTATTAGTGTTGCGCCTCTCACCATGTCACTTATCTGCCCATTTTTTAAAAGGTATCCCTCGCTGACATCAAAAACAAAATTCCCATTTACCGTATCCACCTGTCCACCTCCCATCTTGAGCACCAGAAGGCCTTTATCAACAGAGCTAATTATCTCATGTGGATCTGATTCGCCTGAGGCAATAAATGTATTCGTCATTCTTGGAATTGGAGAGAACCTGTACGATTCTCTTCGGCCATTTCCTGTTGATTGGACACCATCTTTCATGCCCGTTAATCTATCATACATATAACGTTTTAATACGCCATTTTTAACAAGTACAGTCCTCTGTCCAGGTATCCCCTCATCATCATAGAAAAACGAGCCTCTTGCAGAATTAATCGTTGCATCGTCAATAATTGAAATCTCTTTTGAGGCTACCACCTGGTTTAACTTGCCTGAATACACAGAGAGTCCTTCCTGAGCAAGATCTGCCTCAAGCCCATGTCCTACCGCTTCATGTATCATAGTCCCTCCTGCACTGCTTGAGAGAACAACAGACATTGTGCCAGAAGGGGCTTGTCTTGCATGGAGTAAATTGACAGCCCGCCTGGCCGCTTTTAAGGCAATTTCCTCTACCTTATCTTTAGCTAAAAGCTCAAAGCCCCTTGCTTCTGCAACGGGTTCATATCCAGTTTGTATAATATCTCCTTGTCGGGCAACTACATGAACTAAGAAAAGAGTTGATACCCTCTCTTCACTTGTTGCCTCGCCAGTTGTATTTGCCGTAAAAACCTTTTGAACCCTGGCTGTATAAACTACTCTAACCTGTTTAATGCATGGACCAACACTCCTTACCACCTTGTTAGCCAGATTTAATAAATCAGTTTCCTCTTTTACCGAAACTTCCTTAGGGTCTCTAATGACATTGAACCTATTAGGGTAAGATGGGAAAGACCAAGCATTGGGAGAAAAAGCAGATTTTCCATCCAAAACGGTCTCCATCTCTTGAGAGAGGGTAAAAACAGCGCTCTCTTTTAATTCATTAGTATAGGCATAAATCGTCTTTAGATCCTTTATAGCCCTTAATCCAACACCAATGTCATTGCCACCAATAACTTTTTCCAATTTATTGTCTTCTAAAATTATACTTTTAATCTCTACATCTTCTGCAAATATGTCTGCAAAAGAGGCCCCCTTTTTCATAAGTGGCCTGAATATCTTATTGAGATCCCAATCCTTAAGCATATGCCGCCTCTTATCTAGACCTTTGCATAATCCCTATTTAAATAAAAATTTGGTTTCATCATTTTACATCTTTTGGTCAGGAGGATCTCTTTCTTTTTATTTATGCCCTTATATAGGTAAGAGCATTGTCCGTTTCAAAATGGTTTATCAAGTGGGAGCTTATAATAACATTGTCAAGTTGCCCTTCGGCCTCGAGTCGTTCGACCTGGAGGCCATTCGGCTCCGAGCTCACGGCCGAGGGGCTCTCGACAGGCTCAGGGCCGAGAGGCTAAAAACCATTTTGAAACGGCACAGCAAGGCACATTGTTTTAGGGCATAAGAAAAAAAAGAGATTCTCCTGGCCACTGGTTAAAAAAACTTTAATGTTGTGCAAAAGCCTCTTCTCTTACCCCGGTTGGGTCAACATCACATTCAAGTATTCCCCCTTTTTTAGTGCCTTTCAATATGTGATCCCATATATCTCTTAATCTCTGTATATCATCAATCTCGCCAAGGGCCCAAACAGTACCACCCCCTCCTGCACCTGCAAACCTGGCACCACATCCAGCTTTTTCAGACTCTTTAATAAGTCTTGTAATTATTGGAGTGAATGCCTCAGGGGTTATTTTTTTCCTTATAGCAATCTCATTTATTAGCTCTTGGGCTCCCTCTTTCCACCTTCTCCCTTTTATATGCGAGGCAAATCGATTGACAATTCTATTAACTTCAATCCACCCAGACCTTGTCTCTCCTTTTAAAAATTTTTCTATCCACAATCTGTTTATCCTGGCTGATAGATGTCTCCTGCCACTATAGGCAACAAGGATCCTTTTTGAGATTTCTTTTTGCCCATTCTCATCAAGAATAGATTCTCTGTCAAATGGTCTTTCTTTCCTAGAGTAATTCCAGGACCACTTATTCACACCACCAAAAACCGCTGCCCCCTGATCCTG
>JAUWZC010000326.1 GCA_030615565.1 Desulfobacteraceae bacterium
ATTTTGATTACCTTCATGTCTTTGCCCCTAACATTCTATTGTTAATCTGATTTAGCGTAAACTTGCGAAAATTTCAAGGAGAGAACTCTATTAATCGATAGCTGTTAGAAAGCTCAACAAGATTACAGCGGAAACCTGAAATTATTGTCAGCTATAGAGTATATTACATTCATTAAACATTCCTATCTTACCTAAGAACATGCCGAGATATACCCAGCTTCAACCAAAATTCTTGACAACTAAATCTACTATGATATGAGTAGTGCCATGTCTGAGAAAGAAAAAAATATGCCTGTGATCAACATCGAGTGGTGTAAGGGATGCGGAATTTGTGTAGAGTTCTGTCCAGAAGAGGCCTTAGTTATGGATGAAATGGAAAAGTCTAAGCTTGCCTACCCAGAAAAATGTAATGGCTGTAGAATCTGTGAGCTTCGCTGCCCTGATCTTGCAATTGAACTAACATAAGGCCACCAAGTCACCAAGACACAAAGGATATTAAATGATCAATGAAAAATTATCAATTATCAATTGTAAATTGCCTAATCTTGGTGCCGGCCCTGGCGCGACATATTTGTAATAAGCTATTAATGCTTTAATATTAAAGAGGCAGTGCTACTAGACTCAGTCATTATATGCCAGGTCTGGGCCAGGGACTTTGTGTCTTTGTGGCTTAATAAAGTAAGGTATTTGACCCATGAAAAAAAATATCCGTTTTGTTCAAGGTAACGAGGCCTGTGTTGAGGCAGCGATTTATGCTGATCTGGATTTTTTTGCAGGTTACCCAATCACTCCTTCTACAGAGATTGCAGAATTGCTCTCTTACCGTCTACCAATAAAGGGAGGAAAATTTATCCAGATGGAAGATGAGCTCTCTTCCATGTGTGCCATAATCGGGGCCTCTCTTACCGGAAAAAAGGTCATGACTGCAACCAGTGGACCAGGTTTTTCCCTAAAGCAAGAGGCAATCGGTTTTGGTGTAATGACCGAGACCCCTTGTGTCATAGTAAATGTTCAGAGGGGAGGTCCTTCTACAGGCCTTCCCACAAGCGTGAGCCAGGGAGATGTCATGCAGGCGCGCTGGGGAACCCACGGAGAACATGCTATCATTGCTCTGACAGCCTCCAATAATCAGGATGTTTTTGCTATGACAGTTGAGGCCTTTAACCTATCTGAGACCTTTAGGACCCCTGTTATTTTACTCTTGGATGAAGTTGTTGCCCACACCAGAGAAAGGCTTATAATGCCAAAACCGGGGGAGCTCAATGTGGTGAAGAGATTACGGACATCTGTACCAGAAGGAACTGATTATCACCCTTATCTGCCCAGGGAAGATGGTCGGCTTCCTGTGTCTGATTTTGGTGGTGTCCATAGGTATAATGTTACCGGTTTGGCACATGACATGTGGGGTTTTCCCTCAAACAATCCAAAAATCGTATATGGATTGATGCGCCATCTAGTAGACAAGATACAAGGTCACACAAAAGAGATCACCAGGATAAAGGAATTCTTTATTGACGATGCAGAATATCTTTTGATTTCTTATGGATCATCTGCCAGGACTGCCCTTCATGTGGTAGAAAACAGGAGGGCAAGAGGTGAAAAGCTTGGGTTACTTGAACTCCAGACGCTTTGGCCATTCCCTGTTGATGTTGTCCAAGAGAGGTGCGCCTCTGCCAATTGTGTTATGGTAGTTGAGATGAATATGGGTCAGATCTTTTATGAGGTAAAAAAGGCAGTAGCTGACCCTCAAAAGGTATTTCTGGCTAACCAGATCGATGGCAGCTTTATAACCCCTACAGACATTTTGAACATCCTAAGAATTATCCAGGGAAAAGGGGCGTAACCTGTAGAACTCTGGCTTTGTAAGTCAGGCCTGCCCGCCCCGATTGTATCGGGACAGGCGGGTCTGGGCCAGGGAATAGTGGAGTA
>JAUWZC010000051.1 GCA_030615565.1 Desulfobacteraceae bacterium
TTTTAACTCTTTTTGGGTGCAGGGTATCCTCGAGGGAGCAATACGGGGAAACTTAGTTTCATCCGGAATGCCTGGCTGTGGGGGTGGATTGTCAAACATTTTCTTTAATAAGCTCTCATTGTTTATTATCATAGGATTCTCCTTGTCTTTATCTATATCTGCAATGCCTAAAAGCTAACCAAAAACACTAACTTCTGTTTGATATGAAAAGGGAAGTAGTGTTGCTCTTATTTGAGAGTTTACCAAGTGAAACACCACGTCCACAGTGCAGGGTATCTATGTTATGAACTTCATGAAGTGATACAGAGATTTAGCAGTAATAGATTCAATTTGCGATTGAATATATTGTCTATAGTAATTTTGTCTTGACATAAGTTCCTCTAATTTTGCTGATTAATAAGGACATTCTACCAATAGTTGAAAAAAGGTCCTATTTACAGGCAATGGCCCATGTTTAGCTCCACTATATACCAAAAAGGGCGTTAAATAAAAGTTGAAGAAAACGAATTTTATAAACTCTATAGTCATAAAAGCGGTTTGATGAGGGGGAGCTGGAGATAGGGCATTTCATCCGCTGCGGGAGTTATCTGCTCTACAATTTTTAATATAAGCAATCAGCTGAATGTATTAACTCTAACTGCTATATCTTGCGATATTTTTTCTATTGACTCACAACCGCCTTTTCCCTATATTTCCCTCACACAAAAGGGAAATCTATCACTTTTAAAAAAATAGACAACAATAGAATGAGAGAAAAGAAATGGATTTTGAACTGAGCAAGGAGCAGAAGGATATAGTGAAGGCAGCCAAAGAGTTCGCTGAAGGTGAGTTTCCTGATAGGGCGGAAGAGTTTGACAGGGATGAGTCCTTTGATGAGGCGATCTTCAAGAAGGCAGCTGAATTAGGTTTTGCAGGCGTATTAATTAAAGAGGAATATGGAGGACCAGAGATGGGTATTTTTGAGTCATGCTTAATAAGAGAAGAGTTTACCGTTGTTGATCCGGGTATAGCTGAAGCAATTTTGGGTCCATCTTTTGGAGCGGAAGTAGTACAGGCTTTTGGCTCAGAGGAGCAAAAAAAGAGATATCTTCCTCCCCTGGTAACAGGTGAGGCAATTATGGGTACTGCATTGACAGAGCCGGATGCCGGATCTGATCTAGCTGGCGCTACATCTACAACGGCCGTAACAGAAGGAGATGAATATATAATCAATGGCTCAAAGATGCTTATTACAAATGGAGATCGGGCAAATTATCTCCTTTGTTTTGTTGTAACTAATCCGGATAATCCTGACAGACACCTGCGGCATAGCATGATTATGGTGGAAACCGATCGAGAAGGATTTGAGGCAAGTCATTTAACCGGGAAGCTTGGTATTCGGGCCTCTGATACAGCAGAACTTTCTTTCAATAACGTAAGGGTTCCATGTGACAATCTTATAGGAAAAATAGGAAATGGTTTTATTGAGGCTATGTATCTCTTTAATTTTAACAGGATTGTTGTGGCTGCCCAGGCAGTTGGAATAGCCCGCTCTGCCTTGGAGGAAAGCATAAAGCATGTGAAAAAGAGGTTTGCCTTTGGTGCCCCTCTGTCCTCTTTCCAGGCTATCCAGTTCAAGATTGCAGATATGTTTACCTGGATACAGGCAGGCAGAAACCTGGTCTATGAAGCAGCCTGGAGAGTGGATCAGGGCACTATTGACCGCAAGCTTATTGCTGCTGCAAAATCATTTTGTGGCCAGATGGCAGTTAAATGTGCTGATATGGCCCTTCAGATGCACGGAGGTTACGGTTATCTGGCTGAATATAAGGTCCAGAGGCTTTACAGGGACGCCAAAATTACAGAGCTTTATGAGGGGACAACAGAGATCGAAAAGATCATAATGGCCAGAAATTTGCTAAAATGAAAGGTATTGTTTCTTGCGGTGATTATTTGCCTCTGAAGTAGCGCCGCTGGGAGACAAAGTGGAAAATGGAGACAAAACCTCGATTTGTAGCATTGGAATAAATAAGCTCTACTTAACCGGCTCAAAAGCAAAGAAGACCCTATCCACCATTATGCTTTCCTTTCCCTTGTCCATGGGATGACTTGGCACGTCGAAAACGGCTAACTGCACTTCATCACCTTCCTTGACCTGTCCCACCTCGCAGTTTATCAGCCGACTTAGAACATGCTTTACCGGGCTGCCATCAGGAAACTCAATCCAGGCGTCAATCAAGGGGGGAGTAAAGCAAATGGGAATGCCTCGCCATTTTTCAGCGATCGTTACGACTTTTCCCCTGGTGGGGAGATCTATCCATTCAAGCTTCTCGGAGTAGCACTCTGGACAGATCACACGTGGAGGATAGGAAACTTTCCCGCATCCTTTACACTTGGTTGTTGTAAATCTCCCCTCCTTAAGGTTATTATAGAATGTATATATTCTATTAAATTCTTTACATTCAACAGGAAACATATCCAAAATATTAGAATATCTACCCTCTAAAATCGGTACTCCTTTCATAATCCTTCCCCTTTATTTCTTTGGCTCTCTGCCATAGGTAACAATTGTATGCTCTACATTAACACCGCTCAGGTTATGGGTAAGGCCAAATCGGGCCCCCTTAACCTGGTTCGCGGCCCTGCCTTGGAGCTGTTTAACAACCTCTATACCCTGGCGAATTCCAGTTGCCCCAAGGGGATGCCCACAGGAAAGAAGGCCCCCATCCGTATTGACGGGAATCTTGCCATCAAGGTTGGTCTGCCCAGAAGCCATAAAGGGTCCGCCTTCCCCCTTTTTACAAAAGCCCAGCTCCTCTAATTCTATGATCTGGGAAATGCTGAAACAATCATGTACCTGGGCGACATCGATATCCTCTGGACTCAGTTTGGCCCTCTCAAAGGCCTTTTCGGCAGCCAGCTTCATATGTGGCCAGTCTCCTAAGTGCTTCCCAGGCCAGTTAGCAGTTACGCTGTGAAGTGAGACCTGTGCCCCGCCACGTAAGTATACGAGCGGTCGACCGGAAAGGTCCTTTGCCCTTTCCTCACTGGCGATAATAATTGCTGCCGCGCCGTCAGTTAGGGGACAACAGTCAAACAGCCCTAAAGGTGCGGCGATTTCCTTCGCCTCGATCACTTCCTCTATGGTCAATTCATTCTGGAAATGGCCTTTTGGATTATTGAAACCATATTTATAGTTCGCTACTGACACTGCTGCCAGTTGTTCCCTTGTTGTTCCATAATGTTTCATATGGTCTTTGGCCTGCATGGCAAACCAAAGAGGCGGAGGCCCGATACCCTGGGGGGCATCCCAGTCATGATCTGAGGCGGCAATCTCACCATACTGGATTTGCCACCTCTCCGGTGTATAGAGCTTTTCGGAGCCAAGCACCATAACCACTTCAGCCATCCCACTCTGTACAAGCCCTTGGGCAAGAAGAATTCCTGAACTTCCACCAGCGCAAAGAACATCAACCCTGGTGCAGATGGATGTGGGTTTTAATCCAACCCTTTCAGCCACAACAGGAGCGGGATTAACCTGGCACGAGTTCCTTCCGACATAGGTAGAGGCAAAGAGCAAGCCATCAATATCTCTTGGCTTAAGATCCGGAAGGTCATCCAAACATGCCTTCGATGCCTCTTGGACCATGTCTATGTAACTCGCCTCTCTGACTCCAAATTTACATTGACCTCCTGCAATCACGCACGCATTCACTTTGCTCATTTCTTTTTAACCCCCTGTACGTATTCAACTAAAAAAAAATTCTATATTAAAATCAACCCTTACCATCTAACACGTTTTAATCGTTATAACATGAAATACTCGACTGATGCATCAAAATGAAAGAATATCCCAAAAAGAAACTAATGATTTGGCGGCAGATCTATTGATCTGCCTTAACTTTTTAAAGGTTTCTATCAAGATCAGGGTAAGCTGTCAAATTTTTTTGAAATATTTCAGTAACAATGGGGATGCTATTCGCGATCTTGATATACTTGAATCCGCTCTAAGTCATATCACTGCGGTTCCTTTTGGCAAATCATATAAGTAGAAAGATATCAGAATAAATGGCTGAGATAATATCCCAACTTAGATCCATTGCCATGGCTCGGGAAATCTATTAAGGCAGCAACGGCATTAATACTGCCCTCGTCAAAAACGTGATTTATGCCCTGTAAGACCGAATTCATTTTTTCCTGTTAATATTCTCAATAATCAAGGTATCAAAAAAAAATTACACATATTTGAAGATAAAGTTTGATGGGCAGCTGAATATGAGGTTAAAGGGTAGGAACTTAAGATTAAAAATTGAATGGATAGGTGTGTATGGACATATCCTTTGGCAGACTTTTTAGATGCCTCGAATGAGTTAACTTAGAAAAAGTTAAGAGATCTATTTAAAAACATATTTTCTTGACAAATAAATTATTTTAATATAAAAACGAACATTCGTTTTTAATCACAGGAGATGGTAATTTATTATGGCTAAAAAATATAATAATCTTTTATTAGAAAAGAATGGAGATATTTTAATTATTTCTTTGAATAGACCAGAACAATTGAATTCTCTAAATCTTGAGATAGTCACAAATTTAAAGAAGGCATTTGAGGATATCAGATGGGATGATTCAATCAAGGTGGTGATCCTTTCAGGAAATAGCGAAAAAAGCTTTTGCGCAGGCTTAGACCTTAAGGAACGCTCCCTTATGAGTGAAGATGAAATTCTCCTTTCTCGTGAAAAGGATATAATACCTTTGTTTCATTATTTAGGTGAGTTTCCGAAACCTATTATTGGAGCGATAAATGGGGTGGCATTAGGAGGTGGGGCTGAGCTCGCTTTGATATGCGACATCCGGATCGCGGTCCCTCATGCACGTTTTGGTCAAACGGAGATCAGATGGGGAATGATCCCATCCGCGGGTGGCTGCCAGCGCCTGAGGATTATAGCGGGAATAGCTGCCGCAAAAGAATTGATCTTTACCGGCAGGATAATAGAAGCGGAAGAAGCCCACAGTCTTGGGATATACAATAAAGTTGTATCCCCGGAGAGGCTTATAAATGAGGCATTGAATTTGGGAAATGAGATTGCTCAGCATTCATCCCTTGCAATTAAACAGGCTAAGAGAGTCCTTGATTTTGGGGCTGGCATATCGGCTTTATTGACCTTTGATTTTGAGGCCTCAAAGGAATGCTTCTATAAAGGTCAAGCAATGAATGGCCATAAGTCATTTAAAGCTAAAAAACCTTAATTCAGATCTAACAACTAAAGGGAGGTTTAAAATGGAATTTAAAAATCTGATATATGAGATAAAGGATAGGATAGGGGTTTTGACATTGAATCGCCCTAAGCTTTTGAATGCACTCAATCATGAGACACTCTTTGAAATGAATACTCTTCTGAGGCAGATCAAGGAAGAGCATAACGTAGGTGTTCTCATTATGACAGGTTCTGGTGAGAAGGCGTTTATAGCTGGTGCGGATATTTCTGAGATTGAAGCCATGGGGCTGGCTGATTCATTCGAATTTTCGAGATATGGCCAGACTGTTACTTGTGAACTTGAAACATTGGGGATTCCTACAATAGCGTCAGTAAACGGCCTCGCCCTGGGAGGAGGATTTGAATTTGCCCTTGCCTGTAATTTGAGGATTGCGGCAGAGAATGCAAGGTTTGGATTTCCAGAGCCTGGCCTTGGTGTTATTCCAGGATTTGGAGGCACCCAGAGATTGCCCAGGATCATCGGCAAGGGTCGTGCCCTCTATTACCTTCTAACAGGAGAAATGATAGATGCATCAAAGGCACTGGATATGGGATTAGTGTGTGACGTGGCCCCAGGTGATCAACTTTTTGATAGATCTATAAAGCTGGCTCAAAAGATCTTGACGAAGTCCCCATTGGCAATAAAGTTTGCCATTTCTGCAATTCACTTCGGTATGGAATCACATATAAATACTGGGATGATGCTGGAGACCGCCCTTATGAATTTGTCAGTGGTCAGTGAGGATAAGAAGGAGGGGATTGCCGCCTTCAAGGAGAAGCGGACTCCTGTATTCCAAGGGAAATAAGTTAAGTGATAGAGCTTTGTTTCCGATGAACGGAGAGTAGAAAAAAGAAGGTTGTGTATTATGGGTATACATAGTGTCCATGATATTGTGGTAAATGAGGTCAGATCAAATTTATTGGGAGACAAATTTTTAGGCACAGACCAGAGCTCTAAGATATTTTTTGCTCATGATAGGGAATAATAGAGGACATGGAAGCAAATAAATCCCCCTGACCTTAGCTTTCATTTTAAAGCTGCATATTGCATTTATTCCGGTCAGGGAGATACTAAGATTTTATGTAGTCACTTTTTTTCGAATTCGACACAGCAGTGATTTCAGCAATGGATATCCAGTAATAGGGTCCACTGAAGTATTATCCGTAAGCAGGTTAATATTTGAATCCTCCCAACTGTGGGGTACATTCACAACCCCGGACAGAATATCCTCGGTAACACGGGCTTTGATGGTGATAGATCCTAACTTGCTTTCTAAAAGAACTTCTTCCCCATCCTGTATAGACAAAAATTTGGCCGTATCAGGGTGGATCTCTGCAGTTGCCTCAGGACATTTCTTTCTCAATCTGGGTATATCTCGATACTCGGAATGAAGAAATTCAACGGTTCTGGCGCCGGTTGTCAAGATCAAGGGGTATTCTTTGGCCATGCCCTCGTTTGTCACCGGGCTTTCAGGTGATTCTTGATGACGGGGGACCGGATCATGGCCAAACTCCTCCAGGGTCTTAGAAAATAGCTCAACTTTTCCCGAGGGGGTGGGAAAGCCTTTCTTTTTATAGTAGTCAATTCTCTTTTCCCCATAGGGAAGGCCTCCAGGGTGTTCCTTTAGCTTTTCAATGGTTAAACTGGTGGACGAAAGGGCATAATTCAGGGCCTCTTCAACGCTATTCCAGGGAAAGATTTCCCCATAGCCCATACGTTTACCCAGCTCAAACCAGAATTCCACGTCACTCTTAGCCTCTCCTGCCTGCAGTATTTTCTGGCGTAAAGTAATAAAGGGGATGGCATGCAGTGTACCATAATAATCGCAAAGTTCCATTCTCTCCAGGAAGGTGGCTGCCGGCAAAAATAGATCGCACAGTTGGGCTGTTGGTGTCATGCGCGTGTCCATTACGGCAGAGAATTCCAGGGCTTTCATGGCCTTTCTCATCTTGTCTGAATTAGGCCAGGTGAGCACTGGATTGGAGGCTGAAACAATTAGACCAACGATGGGATAGGGGTTCCTAGTCAAAATCGTATCAGCAAGCTCCATGCCCTGTCCCTCACCAAGGGAACGTCCCCAGATTTCATAAAAAAGCGGGAACTTATCCACTCCAAGTGGTTTTCCCTCCATTTTTTCGGGTATCCTTATAGGATTTATGTGCACCCTGCTCGTTGTAACCATGCCTCCGGCTCTGTCCACATTGCCAGTTATGGCAAAAAGAATGGCCAAGGCCCTGTTGTTTTGTAAACCATTAACATGCTGGTCAAGTGAATTTGTGCCCTGAACAATGCAGGAGGGTTCATTGGTGGCAAAGAGACGCGCAGCCCTCTTTATATTCTCAGCGGGTATCCAGGTTATTTTTTCAACATTATCAGGATCATAAGCAGTAGCAACTTTCCTGAGTTCATCAAATCCAACCGTCCAGTTTGTTACAAAATCCCTGTCATAGATCTCTTCATTAATAATAACGTTCATCATCCCAAGGGCCAGGGCACTATCGGTACCAGGACGTATCTGCAGGTGTATATCCGCCTTCTTGGCGATTACTGTCTTTCTTGGGTCAATAACAATCAACTTGGCCCCTTTTCCGAGCGCCTTATTGATTCTTTTAGCAGCAGGAGGATTGGAGGCGTGAGGATTGTTTCCCCAAACTATGATGGTCTTTGCATTGGGAATATCAGCTGCCGAGAACTTGCCTAATGTCAATATATTCGCTATGATCCGACAGCGAAAACACATGCTTTCCACTGAAAAACAATTGGGTGTACCGTATATATCGCAAAAACGGCGCAAAAAACTAACTGTGGTATTTCCACCCAGGAGTACTGGCATACCAATTGCGACAGCCAAAGATTTGGGACCGTAGGTATCTTTGATGTACTGCAATTTTTCTGCACATATATCCAATGCCTCATCCCAGATGATCCTATGCCAATCTCCATTCTCTTTTTTCATTGGATATGTGATTCTTTCTTTGGCATAAACAATATCTTTCACAGCAAGCCCTTTAGGACACAGGAATCCCTCGTTCAAAGGATGCTCACGGTTGCCACTCACTTTTTCCAGTTGTCCGTCTCTTAGTTGAATATCCATGCCACAGCCCCAAGGGCAGAGTTCACAGGCTGTTTTAACAATTCCATCAGGCACACAAGCCCGAATATCTGATTCCTTCATTTCCCCCACCTTTTTACATTGGAATTTTTATATCTTATCATGGGCAGTTTCTCAGAGGCTCCCATCGTCAGAGCCTTAAGCCCCCATCCAGATCAAGGACACGTCCGTTCAGGTAATCATTTTCAATGGCAAAACGGATGGCATGAGCGACTTCACTTATCTTGCCCATTCTTTCAAGGGGAATTTGAGAGGTAACAATACGGCTTCTAATCTCCTCCGGAATATTTCTGGTCAAAGGAGTATCAATATATCCCGGAGCTAACGCAACCGATCGTATGCCATATCCTGAGAGTTCTTTAGACCAGACAACAGTCAGGGCCACTATTGCTGTCTTAGTGGCCGAGTAATTTGATTGAATAAAATTTCCATGTCGTGATATGGACGATATGTTAATGATAACCCCACTTGTTCCCTGGCGAATCATATGAAAGGCTGCCTCCCTTCCACAGAGAAATACTCCGGTCAGGTTAACATTTAGGCCCCTCTGCCAGCGTGAAAGTGGAAATCTTTCATAGTGGTTACCCTTTTTCTTGATGAGCAGGCCATCCTCTGCAACAGCGGCATTATTTATCACCACATCTACCTTACCAAATTGATCTACAAAGGCCTTGAAAAGTTCTATAACATCATTCTCCCGACTGACATCTGCATGATGGGTAGCAATGGGTAGTTTTGCTTGTTGAGTCTCTTGGTTAATCATTATTAATGCTTCTTTGTTCTGATCACATACAAGGATTTGAGCACCTCTGGAGGCGAGATCAAATGCAAATGCTCTCCCGAGGACACCAGCCCCACCCGTAATTATGACTTTGGCCCCACGGATGTTCATGGAAAAGCTGCCTCCAAATAAATCTTATTCTTTAATGTTCCAAAATATCCTAAAATGACCTAAAGTAGAAGATATTTTTCTTGGTCATCGCCTTGAACTCTTCTTTAATTAGCCCAGGTAAATTTTCTATTATTTCAATGATAAGGCCCTCCTATACATTCCCCACAACCTGGTAAAGGCCTTTATCATGGTCGTTTTAGAGAAGGTAGTGGAGAAGGTGTAGGGCTAAACCTTTATGGAATATAAACGAAATAGGGCCTCGCCATATCCACCTCGTTCCACACCCACATCCAGGCACCTTACTCTATCGATCCAGAATTCTGAGGGGTCATTACCTTGACCTATTCTATCATAGAGCATGAAGCTAAAAGGTACAAATGAGGTTAGGGCCCAAAGGCATATTCTCGGACAAGTACTCTCCTCAGGTAGGAGAAAGCCTGAACCATGAAAGATGTACTTATCTCCTTTCTTAAGGCCGGCAATGCAATTTTTAGCCTCAAGCACCTCGGCAACAAGTCTCCATTTCCTGAATTCGTCCCCTTTCTTAATAAGCCTTTGATGCTTCGAAGAAAGACCATTTATCTGTTCATCAGTCCATCCCCAGATTTTTTTCATCTTCTCAATCAGTGCCATATTCATCTCTATATTCCTCCGTTAATTGAATATATTTTGTCAAGTTTCTTGGAAGGAAATAATTTTTTAACGTCTCATCCGCTTTTCAATATTTCTAAAGATTTCCACGATCTATTTGGCAGCATAGAATAATCCTTGCGCAAAATTCTAAAAATTTCCCTGAAAAAGCTTTAACCATCTGCATCATTTTTTCCAACTGGACATATCTCCATGCACTTAAAACAACCGCCAAAAACTCCCAATTTGGATATAAGAGACTGCCAGAGATTATAGGTGTCCTGGCTGTAAATAAGATTACCCTGTTTTTTGATATCCCTCTCATTTATGATTTTTTCAAAATGGTGAAGGATATTTCTTAAACCAAAGGGCATAGCCTCAGGTATACAGAGCCTATTTTCTTTCGTGCCATTCTCTTTAATAGCTCTTACCGGACAAGATTTTAGACATAAACCGCATTCTTCACCTTTGCACAATTTTTCATCTAACTTTTTATCCGGAATTAATACAGCAGAGGTGATAACCGCACCCAAATAGATACGTGGCCCATATTCTTTAGATATAAAATTGGTTGATAAGCCAATCTCCCCCAAACCAGCCTCTGCTGCCACATGCCGTAAGGATAAATCACCCAGCATACCTTTTTTTTCAAAATCCACGGGAACATCAGCATGAATAATTAGGGATTCATAACCTATTTTTTCTAAATAGTGAGACAGTTCAAAACCAATTTCATCATTAGCTCGACATGTCTCAACAGCATTATATCTTTTTGATCGAAGATCTTTCCCCTTGATTACTCCGCGTAATACATGAACTCCGTATACAATAACACTCCTCCCAGCCTTAAGCAATTTCAAAGGTTTTTGATCTGTTGGTATGACCTCTTCCAAATGTTTGACAGATACCACACCTACGATGTCTGCACCTGCTTCAAGGATGAACACTTTAACCTTTTCCGTTAAATCCATTATTGACCCTCTCTGGTTCATTTAGGCCTTGCAAATACGACAGGGAATTCCCCTCAGGTTGACAGTTCCAATTGAGGGCTCATAAGGCGGATCATTGCTGGTCAATACATTGATGTTGGACTCTTTCCAATCATAAAGCCCGCCTGGATCTCTTTCAGGAAACCACCATGCATGTTCTGTAATTACAACGCGTGGATCTATATCTGAACTTAACTTGGTCTTGAATTTGGCCTTCCCCTTATCATTATCTATCCATACCCAATCCTCTTCTTCTACATTGAGACTTTTGGCTGTTTTCGGATTTATACCTACCCTTGGTTCTGGATGAGACTTACGCAAAGAGGCAAGGTTTCTGTTCATTGAGTGGAAGAAAACAGGTATTTTGGCTGAAGTAAATATCAAATTCAGCCCCTTATTAGAGAAATCATCTAATTCAGAAAAAACTGGTAAAGGTGCATAGCCGTTTTTTTGCATCCATGAAGAGAAAAGCTCTACCTTGCCCGATTCTGTATGGAATCCTTTTTCCATAAATTTTTCATATTTCTTCTTCCCCTCAATCATTCCCTTTTTTTTCAAATCCTGAAAATTAAGACCTGCCGGCTTTAGAATATAATCTATGCATTCCTCTTCACTCTTCCAAAAAGGATCTTCCAAGGCTAATTTAATAGCAAGTTCATTAATGATTTTTACATCTGATAAACATTCACCAACAGGATCGATAATTTTAGGTCGGGCCAAAATTTTTCCAAAGGGAAGACCATAAAATCCCAAATCATTAAATTCAAAATGGGTCGCCACCGGTAATACAATATCCGCCAGTTGTGCCGTAGGGGTCATAAATAGTTCCGCTACAACCAGAAAATCGACCTTATTAAGTGCCTCAAAGGTATCCATAGCATTTGGATAACCCATAAGGGGATTTGTTCCCTGAATATAAACAAAGCCTATCTCATAGGGATCTTCATTGAGTATGGATTTTATGGCAATAGGGAGGGGAACAAATCCAAGCATCGAAGCTAGTTTAAAATCCTTTCCGAT
>JAUWZC010000318.1 GCA_030615565.1 Desulfobacteraceae bacterium
AGCACGACCCTTCAGCACATAGATTTACTATTTTCATTCTTTATCCACCTCCTTTCTCTTAGAATTTGGACCCCTGTTAGCTCTACCCGCTCTTTGTTTTTGCCTGTACATTGGAAGACAAATAGCCCAAAGTCAAAGCCAGGGCACTGACGACCGTTAGATAGGTGAGCAGGGTTTTGCAGCCGAATTCTTTTCTTAAGACCAGGAGTCCCTCAACTGGTAATCGGCTCCACCAGCAATAGCACCATGCCCGTCTCTATGTTTATCCTTTGTGCTATAAAAGCATAATCTAAATGGGCGTTATCTGTGGAGCGGATATATATGATTGAACCAAAGGTAAGAGGGAATAAGCTCCTTTTTCCTGGAGCATAGTCCTTTGATTAAATGCCAACCACTTTTTTGACCTCAGGTACTTTCTCTTTCAGCGTTCGCTCAATTCCTTGCCGCAAGGTCATGGTTGCCATGGGGCACCCACCACAGGCACCAAGGAGTCGTACGGTGACCACACCATCCTTGACATCAATTAATTGAACATTGCCACCATCTGCCATCAAGTTAGGTCTTATCTCGTCTAATACCGCTTCTACCTTATCACGCATGATCTATCTCCTATCTATTTATTTTTATTACTGTTTTTCTTTTTCATATCTCTTCCATTAGCATATTGCTTTTGACGATCCTTCAGTTGCTTCAAGTTCCACTTTTGTTTTTGCCGCTCGACCAGATCCTCTAAGGTTGTAGATTCCAAAACTCCGCATATTGCCTTTTTTAGCTCAGCCCAAATGTCATGAGTAACGCAAAGGTTTGAACGAGGATACAACTCAGGATTATCGACACAGGCCACTGGACCAATCGGGCCCTCGAGAAGTTGGATCACCTCGCTGAGTCTAACATCTTTGGGAGGCTTAATCAGCGATATCCCACCCCGAGCTCCCCGGGTGGTCTTTATTATGCCTGCCTGTATAAGAGGCCTGATCAGATGCTCCAGATACTGCAGGGGAATCTCTTGCCTTTGAGCAATGTCTTTCAACAACACCGGCCCCTTACCCCAATGAAGGGATAGCTCCAAAAGTGCCTTGGTTCCATACCGGGCTCTTGTAGAAAGCTTCATTACTCCTTTTTGTTGACTAAAGTGGTCAACAAATGTAAAATATAAAAAAAGAGTATAGGTGTCAAGAAAAATAAAGGGCGTGTTCGAAGGGAATCTTTGTTAAAAAGCCTATTTCTGAGAAAATATGGATATGTGATAAGCAAGCTGATGAGGCCATGAAATGGCATGATTATGAGGCAGGCATTCTTCTTCATCAACACTTTCTGGAGAAAGAACCCACGAATGGGCTTGCTCTGTACCACCTTGGATATGCTTACGGGCAGACAGGAGACCACGTGAAAGAGGTATTGTATTACGAGAAGGCCGTTTCCCTCGGATTTAGTGAATACCATATCTTCTTTAATATGGGGATGGCATACGGAGAGTTGAACCGGATAAAAACTCTATTCGTGCCTTTAAAAAGGCCTTGGATATAAATCCTGACAGTGCTGATAACCATTTTGGACTGGCTATTGCCTATCAAAGAAGCGTTGCTGACAAATTGGCAGAAAAGGAGTTCTTGAATGCCATTGACATAGATCCATCGCATGTGGATGCCAGATTATACCTGAGTTTGCTCTATGCCGATATGGGTGAATTGCAAAAGGCCGCCGGGCAGCTTCGAAATATCCTGGAAATCGACCCAAGCCACACAGGGGCACGCGAACTCCTGGAAAGAATTGAGAGGGAATAATAAGAGTAAATCGGAAAAATAGTTAAGAAGATTCAGGTTCAACCTATTTCAGGCCGGAATAATGGGCTCAGCAAGAAATGATTACATTCAGATCGACAGGCTTCCATTAGGACACTTCGATACCAACAGCTACATAATAACCTGCCGTCTGACCGGAGATAGTGTATTAGTGGACGCACCTGCAGAAGCAGCTAAAATTCTAAAACAGTTAAAAGGAACTAATCCTCGATACATATTGATAACCCACACCCATATGGATCACATCGGTGCACTCCCCGAGGTAAAGTCTAAGCTGGGGATACCTGTTGCCGTGCACCACCTAGAAGCCAAAAATCTGTCTACACAA
>JAUWZC010000158.1 GCA_030615565.1 Desulfobacteraceae bacterium
AAAAAAAAGAAAATCTGAAACTAATTCAAGAGTTGGCAGACGCACTTGGTGGTGTAACGGCTGGCTCAAGGGCTATTGTTGAACTCGACTGGATACCTCACACCAAGCAGGTAGGACAATCAGGACTAACCGTGGGACCCCAACTCTATATCGCTATTGGAATCAGCGGGGCTATTCAGCACCTTGTTGGAATGAGTTCAGCAAAAACCATCATTGCAATCAATAAAGACCAAGATGCACCCATATTCAAGGTTGCAGACCTTGGTATCGTTGGTAATGCGATGGATATCCTGCCAGTCCTCATCAGGGAACTTAAGAAATCCGTAACATTTTAGCTCTTTGAAAACTACTCCTGGCCTTTACTCAAGGCCACATAAGTATCCTTGGCGAGACGCATGAGCATGGAGGTGTCTTTTTTTACCTTATGCCCTATAACAGGGGGGCTCAGCGTGCCGCTTCAAACCATGTGCACTAGCAACTCGTCATTATCTTCTAGGAACTTTGTCCGTGTGTCCTTCGACTTTGCTCAGGACCATGAGCTTGACGAATGGCACTGGTTTGAAGCGGCCTACCGGCTCGTCTTTGTGAGGCCTGCCCTGGTGCGAAATTACATGAACATTATCCTGGTTAGTAAAGATTATAAGTACCAGGAGTTCTAAACCCGATCCATATAAGCCAGGTCTGGGCCAGGGGCATGGTAAAAAAAGACACCTCCATGCTCATTCACCAGGTAATTTCAAATAGCTAAAATGTTACAGAAATCCAAATAACTATACAGTAACTTATGAAAATTCTTACAGTTAGCGATAAGGTTGAGAAATCTTTTTTCAAGGAACACCTTCTTAGAGAAAAATGCCAGGGAACCCATTTGATCCTTGCCTGTGGTGACCTGCCTCCTTATTATCTTGAATATCTGGTGACGAGCCTTAATGTTCCCCTCTATTATGTGCCAGGAAATCATGATGAGCAACCTTATCAGTCTTATGTAACGAAAAGTTCTTTTGCTAAAGGATGTACCAATATTGACCAGAGCGTGATAGTTTTTAAGAACCTGATCATTGGAGGGCTAGCAGGGGCATTTCGATATAAGAAAGGAAAATATTTATATACCGAAACACAGATGCATCGAAAGGTTTTAAGCATGATTCCCCGCCTTTTAGTTAATAAGATCAAATACAAACGTTATATAGACATCTTGATAACCCATGCTCCTCCTTTTGGCATCCATGATGAGAAGGATTTACCTCATCGAGGATTTAAAGAATTTCTGAAATTCATGAAAACATATAGCCCTGTTTATCTCATTCATGGTCATACTACCCCTCAAGCAGGGAAAGAGATAACAACAAGTTGGTATCTCTCCACAAGGGTCATAAATACCAATCCCTATAGACTTTTGGAAATAGACGATGCCCATATTCGATGACACCACAACCAAAAGGGCAAAAAAGAAACATCGACTTGATAGCGATTTCAGCCAGGCAATGCAAAAGGCCTTCTGGGAGGAGTTAAAAGGATTCATTCTCCGAAAGTCCACCCGCCTTTTGCCTTTTGATGATGTTAAGGAAAAACTGGATATCTGGTTTGTTCAAGACCTGGGAATACAGACCATTTCCATTGATAGTATTGTGGGAAGTGAGGGCCGATATCGAAGTTTTACCAGGCACTTCTTACCACTAGAGGAAGATTTGCGGGACCGTTGGAAAAAGGTGGCCCAGGCGCATTATTTCCGGCAGGATCTTCCCCTGGTGGAATTGTATAAGGTTCGGGATGCCTATTTTGTAAAAGATGGTCATCATCGGATCTCCGTAGCCAGAGCTAAAGGAGTTAGATATATTGAGGCCAGGGTCTATGAATATGAATGCGATGTCCCTCTAAGTAAGGAAATGGACCTTGAAAAGTTGGCTATCCAGGAGACATATCATCAGTTTCTCAAGGATACCCAGCTAAATATAAGCCGGTCCCATTCAAGGCTCCAGTTGACTCTCTTGGGAGGATACCCCATCCTAATGGAACATATCCAGGCCCATAAGCACTATCTGGAAAAGAAAAAGGGAGAAGAAGTCTCCATTCCTGAAGCTGCCTGTTCATGGTACGATAATGTGTATATGCCATTAGCAATAGCCATTCGAAAAAATCGAATCATGAAACAGTTTCCTCACAGGACAGAGACGGATTTCTATCTGTGGATGATCCAGCATAGACACCAATTAATCAATGAACATGGGTGGAAAGTGGAGCCTGAAAGCATGGTAGAGACTTATGCACGAAAATATAGTGGGCTTTTTCGGAAGATCTTAGGGGCGCTAAAGCGCTTTTTTGGATTGGTTCGGTATTGATGAAAACCTAAATTGAGCGATTCTTTTATGCAAGATGACCAAACAAGCGTAGGACAGCTTTCTCGGCTGTCCTTGAATTTTACCTCTTAAGACAGGGAGACGCCTGCCCTACTGGTTTAAACATTAGGATCGCTCAATTTAGGAAAAAGTGCCTAAAGTCTACAGTGAAAACAACAAACAACCCGTAACGAACAATCTCTTAATTCCTCAATTCCTCAATTCCTAAATTCACAATCCCAGGTAATCCAGCAATAAATTTAGTTCACTTTAGGCATCCCGCCGCAAGGCGGCGGGGCTCACTTTAGGCACTTCTTTAACGTTTTATTTCTTCTTCTTAATCACAAGTCCTACACCTTTGAGCCAACTTTTTGCAACCCAAGCAGGTTTTTCTCCGTTGACATTTACCCTATAATTGAGCCTTGTCATGGTTGCAGTATCAAGTGATGCCCCAATCTCGCCCAAGATAAATTTAATCTCCGGATACTGATCCAAAACCGCCTTCCGAATCACAGGGGCAGGGTTATATATAGGGAAAAAGCTTTTATCGTCCACTAAAACCATTTGATTATAGGCCTTGATCTCTCCGTCTGTCGCAAAGGCCATACCGCATAAGACCTGTCCATCGCGTACAGCCTTTTTACAAAGAGGTGTTTCCATCTTTTTAACAGAGGCATCGGGGACGTCTTTACCGAATGTTAGGCCGTAATACTCCATCATTCCCTTGAAACCATCAGGTCTTGAGTAGAATTCAGCATTTACTGCCACGGTCATCTTGCCGGGGTTCTTCTTTATCCAGGCAGCCCAATCCGAAAGAGTCTTAATCCCTAATTCATCAGCCTTTCTTGCCGGCATTACGATGGCATAGGTGTTATTGAATTTTGCCGGCGTCAGCCATATCAGGCCCTTCTTTGCGTCAATGGCTTTGACCTTTTCAAAGAGCCCCATGGGATCACGGACCGTTTCCTTTTTCTTGAAGAAATTCATCCATGCTGTTCCGGTATATTCCATGTAGACATCAATCTGGCCCTGTTCCAGGGCTTCGCGGTTGACCTTTGTCCCACCCAGAGAGGTGCGGTCTTTGACCGGTATCCCCCTATCTTTTAAAAGATTAACCATGATCTTTCCCAGGATAACCTGCTCAGTAAAACCTTTAGATGCGACATTGACCGGATCACCGGCAAACACAGTTAAGGGTACACCTAAAAAACATAAAACAACCAGGGAAACAAGCAACTTTTTCATAATAACTCCTCCTTTTATGTTATTGAACCCAAGATGGATTCAAGGTTAGCCTTTAAGTTCATCTAAAATCTAAAATCGCAAATCTAAAATCCAAAATCAAATCACACTTCCTGGTATTCTTCAGCCTGGATACCTTCACTAACAGCAATTTTCTCCAGCCTGGCAAGAAGATAATCGAATAACATGGCGATCAGGGCAACCGGAACCGCGCCGGCCATCATAATTCCCATATCCATCAGGGCAATGCCTGTAAAGATCCAAAAACCAAGACCTCCTCCCCCAATAAGAAAGGCTAGGGGTGCAGAGCCTACAATAATGGCTGTTGCTGTCCTGATCCCTCCCATAATAACTGGCAGGGCATTGGGGATTTCAATTCTGAATAGGATTTGATTTGGGGTCATTCCCATACCGGTTGCCGCCTCAATTACATCCGCACTTACACCTTGGATGCCGGCATACGTATTTCGGACAATAGGGGCAACCGCGTGGAAGAAAAGGGCAATCAAGGCCGGAACAACACCGATTCCGGAAAGGCCAAGTAATGGCAAAAAACCATAGGCCAAAGCAATAACTCCAAGAGAAGGGATACTTTGCCAGACATTTACTATTGCCATAATAGCGGAACCAAAACGCTCAAAGCCTTTCCTGGTCATAATTGTTCCAAGGCCCACACCAATGCTTACAGCAGCTGCCATACTTACAATGACTAGGAAAAAGTGCTCATAGGTCAGCCGGAAGAACTCGGATAAATTTTTTATAGTGTATTCTAAGGCCCCGTAATATTTGTAAAGAAAGAGTATAATTATGGCAGTTGCCACAAAAGGTGCAAATTTTTTAATAAATGGATAGAATACCCTGATTTGCATAATCCTATTTCCTCAATATTTCTTTTATACCATCTTCTCTAAGTGTACCAAGAACCTTTTTCTCGTCATCAACCACTATAATATATCCCAGATCATGGGTGAATATCTCGGAAAGCCCGTCCTTGAGACTGGAAGAGGCTGGTAGAAAGGCATCTGTGGATAGTGTTACGTCCCCTACCTTGTCAGCCTTTTTTATTAAAGCTTCGTGGTCTACATAACCCATTAACCGCTTTTCATCATCTACCACAATAAGATGATCCACCTTGAGCTCGTTGAGCATTGACTTTGCCTTTTCAGGTGATTCGTCCTTCATGATTACAGGAGGGTCTGGCCTCATGGCGGCCTTAATCTTGAGAAGATTGAGCCGTTTCAGGGTTCGGTCACCACCAACAAAATCTCGGACAAAACCATTGGCCGGTTCAGTGAGCAATTCTTCAGGAGATGCAAACTGAACAAGCTTTCCATCTTTCAGAAGGCATATCTTATCACCCATCTTAATGGCCTCATCAATATCGTGGGTAACAAACACAATTGTCTTTTTAACTTTCTCCTGAATTTTTAGAAATTCGTTCTGCAGATATTCCCTGTTAATCGGGTCAATGGCGCCGAAAGGTTCGTCCATTAACATGATGGGCGGGTCAACAGCCATTGCCCTTGCAACACCGATGCGCTGCTGTTGACCACCGGAAAGTTCTCTTGGATAACGGTCCATGAACTCCTCTGGGGGGAGGTTTACTATTTCCAAGAGACTTTCTACCTTCTCGGCAATCCGGTCGTGGTCCCAACCTTTAAGTTTCGGTATTGTGGCGATATTCTCACCAATAGTCATATTGGGGAATAGCCCGATATTCTGTATCACATAACCGATATTACGGCGCAATTCAATAGTATCCATCCGGTTGATATTCTGATCGTCAATCAAGATCTTGCCGCTGGTTATTGGAATCAGCCTGTTTACCATTTTCATGGCTGTAGTCTTGCCACAGCC
>JAUWZC010000330.1 GCA_030615565.1 Desulfobacteraceae bacterium
AAAAAACTTAAGCGAGTCATGGATCGGATGGGATTGCCCAGGATCACCAAACACACAATTACCAAATTTACAGAGTTAGAAAATGAGTTGAAATCAGTTAAAGAAAGGGGGTACGGCTTTGATCGTCAGGAAATGAGGATAGGTGTCTCCAGAATTGCTTCACCTGTTTATGACCAGATGGGTAATATAATGGCCTGTCTTGGAGTTGCAGGTCCATCCTTCCGGATCACCATCAAAAACCATGAAAAGATTGGGAAGTGGACTAAAGACCTGGCTGAGAAATTGAGTGCAGAATTAATTGAACGTGCCGGTGCGGGCTTGTAAGTCTAAAAAGGTATTTAATCTCTCACAGAGTTTTCTCCGCTATAGCGGGGTAGTTTATATATCAATCGAATTCAGAATTAGCAAAAAATGAGCTTCTGTTAAATACAAAAATTTAGGAGGATATTTATAATGGATTTCTCTTTAAGCAAGGAGCAAAGGGATATTAAAAGGGCTGCGGCAAAATTTGCCCGAGGTGAGTTCCAGCCGGAGTTGGCACAAGAGTGTGAACTTAATCATCGGTTTCCGAGGGAACTCTATAAAAAGGCTGGTGATCTTGGTTTTATCGGCCTTGACTACCCTAAAGAGGTTGGTGGTGGGAACATGGGTGTCATGGAAAATACCCTCATAGTAGAGGAATTCTGCAAGGCGGATTCAGGCATTGGCATGGCAATACACCTTGCTTACTTGCCTGCAAAGATAGTAAAAATTTTTGGCACCCCACAGCAGCATCAAAAATTCCTTGCTCCTCTTGTCAAAGGTGATTGGGTTTCGGCTGTCTCATTCACTGAACCAGATCATGGGAGCGATCTTACCAGCATGGAGACCACCCTGGAAGAAAAGGAGGATTGTTTTGTTCTTAATGGGACCAAGGTCTTTACCACCAATGGCACCTATGCGGATTTTTTTATTGTTCTGGCCCAGGAGGATCAGGAGGCCCCTCCGGGAAAGGGCATGACCACGATTCTGATTGAGAGAGATTCTTCCACCTGGCTCGGAGGTGAAATGAAGATAAATGAAATTCCTAACAAGATGGGCCTGAAGATGACCTCCAGCGTTGAGCTGGTTTTCCACAACCTAAAGATTGCTAAAGAAAATATCCTTGGTGAGAGGGGACGGGGACTTCTAAATGTCCTGGATTTTTTGGATGAAAGCCGGATTGAAATTGGGGCCCAAGCCCTGGGAAATTGCGAAGGGGCATTTTTGAAGGCCCTTAACCATGCCAGAGAAAGAACACAGTTTAACAAACCCATTATCAATTTCCAGGCCATTGGCCACAGGTTAGCAAGGTTGTGGAGCCATATCCAATCTATCAAGTGGCTTACCTACTATGCGGCATGGGTGTGTGACCATCAAACCGGAAAGATGTCCAGAACTGTACCCCTTTTTACTTCCATGATAAAACACCATGTACCCGAAATTGCCAAGATGATCATTGATGAAACCATTACGGTATTTGGGGGATATGGCTATTTCCTGGATCAGGATGTGGAAAGGAGATACAGGGACAATCGCATTATTGAAATCTATGAAGGGACCGTAGAGGTTCAGTTAAACAATATTGTTCGCATCCTAAAGAAGCTGAATCTAGATTTCATCGGCTCCACACTTCTATGAATATAACAGCTCACAGTGATCAGTGGAAATAGATTAATATAACTCGCGAAGCTTTGCTCTCCTAAGAAACTAAATGTGAAAAAGAGCATGGAGATGTCTTTTTTTACATCATGCCCTCTAACAGGGGGCCTCAGCGTGCCGCTTCAAACCCGCGCACACAGACAAAGGCCCTGTAAAACAATGACGAGTTGCTGGTGCG
>JAUWZC010000288.1 GCA_030615565.1 Desulfobacteraceae bacterium
AAAAGCAGTTTGCAGGTTTTTTTCTGTTTTACTTCCTTCTAATTCAGCCATTTTTCACCTCCTATTTTACTCTTTTCTTTTGAAAAATTACATAGGAATAATGTGCCTTTAAATATCTCTGGTTTTTGTTGTTTCAATAGAATCCTCCTTAAATTAATAGCAATGATTACTAATCCTGTTGATTTAGGAAAAATTTGCCAAGTATTTTTAAAAAGGCGATCTTTTAGTTTCCATATTTAATGGCCTTTAACAATTCTTTCCCTGCCCCATATGCTTCTTTTAAATATTCCGGATGCCCTAATACATCTCTCTCGAAATCTAAACTGCGATATAGGAGCGATCGCCAGAGTTCGGTATCAAGGACATCAAAAAAATAGCGGATGCTGAGAAGGGTCCCATCAAAGAGTTTTTTCCCTTTGGTAGCTCCCACTGAAATAAATAGCCCTTTACGGGTTGCCTTACGTTTTTCAATAGGAGTCTTCTCCACCCAGTATTTCTTCGCCCAAAAGGATTGACAGCGATCCATAAGGATTTTTGTATGGGCATTTACCGTATAATAAAATATGGGCGAGGCCAGCATCAGACCATGGGATGCTAAAAGCTGGTCATAAACTTTCTGAAAATCATCCTGGATCACGCACCGACCGGTTTTCTTACAGCCATAGATCTCAAGACATGGGGACATATTCAGATCGCGAAGGATTATCTCTTCAACCTCAGCACCTGCTTCAAGTGCACCTTGAACAGCCTTTTTAAGTAACAAAGATGTATTTCCCTTGCGACGTGGGCTGCCATAAATAGCAAGAATTCTAACCATCTTGGACTCCATTTTTATACTTAGCCATTATTAAATAGTTCAAAACCATAGCCTTTATTTGCCAGAAATAATATACCTGATCGTTACAATTGATAAAAGAGATATTTGAGTTCTGGAATTATGGGTTGTTGATATTTTCCAAAAATGATGGTAGGAATTTATATGATCGTGTTAAATGTGACTTTGACGAGACCCTGGAGAAATGATTTTTACAAACAACACCTGACCCCATCATATAATTAGTATTAGTCAACGACCCCGCCCTTCCGGGCGGGTCTTGAAAAAAGGAAATAATTCATTAGCCGCCTCCATCCCCACCCTCCCGGGTGGGGCATTAAAGGGCGGCGGTAAACTCTTACCCCGGTATGAGTTTGCCAAGATGAATGATAAGAGGATAAAATGGAGAAAAAACTTATCGTATCAGATCCAAAAGTCATGATGGGTAAACCCGTTATCGCTGGAACACGAATAACTGTCGAGCTCATTATTGAAAAACTGGCCGCTGGTGAAACGATCGATCAGATTCTTGAAGCACATCCTCGACTAACGCCTAAAATGATTCAGGCTGCCCTCGCTTTCGCTGCCGAGGCCTTGCGGGCTGACGTTATCTACCCGGTTGTTGAGGCAGGTGTGTGAAATTTCTGGCCGACGAAAGCGTTGATTACCAAATCGTTGATCATCTCAGGCAAGACGGTCATGAGATATGGTATGTTGCCGAAATGGAGCCTGGGATTTCTGATGATGTTGTCCTTGATTAAGCGAACAAGAAAATGGCCATTCTTTTAACTTCAGATAAAGACTTTGGTGAACTCGTATTTCGACAAGGCCGCATCTCATGGGGTGTTCTGCTCATCCGGCTCGCCGGGATATCGCAAGCCAGCAAGGTAAAGATAGTAGCAGATGCCATTAGAAAACATAGCAAAGAAATAAAGCAAGGCTTCGCGGTGGTAACCCCAGTGGCTATTAGAATTCGCCGATAAAAAGTTTGAGTCTATACACTGTAGAGTTGTATGATTGTGATCAGGAAATAATAATGTATTAACTAAAAGCCCTCTTTTTTTATATTCCAACCCTAATAAGCTGTAACCCCTGTAAATCTTTGACTTAAAAAAATTATATTGATTGAGCATTCACATGAGATTCATAATCCAATAGGCTCTGTGTACATTACTTGGCAAACATGCATGAAGACCCGGTAGGCGTCAAAGAGGTTGAAGAACACCGAAACAGAAATTCCTTGCATCTTAAGAAGGTAGTTTTTAAAATGGTAGTGTTTGATATAAACCCTGTTAGATTTCATAGGGCGAATTATAACCCTTAGTGAAAAAGTGGAATACAACTTTGGATAACACCCTGTGCTTCCGTGCGGAGTATTCTAACAGGGTAAAATTTCCGGAGAATAAGAAGGAGGTTTAATAATGCCAGGGCTGATCATATGGAAGAATCAGGAGATCAATAAATTGAGAAGAGACATGGACCGTCTCTTTGCCAGGCTATGGGACGATTTTGGTATGCCACACTTCCCAAGACCATCCAGGGATATTCCTTTTATAGACCTATCCGAGACAGAGGACGATCTAATTCTCAAGGCCGAGGTACCAGGTATAAAACCTGAGGATCTGGATATTTCCATCACCGATGATATCCTGACCATTAAAGGGGAGATAAAACAAGAGTTCGTTAAGGAAAATGAAAATTATCATAGAATGGAAAGAAGGTATGAATCTTTCTCTCGTACCCTTCAACTCCCCTGTAGGGTTATGATCGAGGATGTTGAGGCCACCTATAAAGAGGGTATAT
>JAUWZC010000174.1 GCA_030615565.1 Desulfobacteraceae bacterium
CAGCCTGGAAAACCTACAATGGGAGAAGGTGCAGGTATTTATTATTCACCAGCATCTTTTGTCGCTCATGCTCTAAACCATTTTACTAATAAATATCCAGAAATATACAAACAATGGTTCGATACAATAGATATTGAGGTAGAAGGTATAATCCCGGGCAACAAAGAGGGTACCTCTATTTGGGCATGGAGACCTTCCGATCTAACCTGATCGGAATTGCATTTAACAATGCCATCAACTCGGACTGCCAACTCCGCTGCGCTTCGTTGGCAGCCGGTTATGGCTGAGTTAAGCACGATATGACTATGATAAATTCTAAACCAAAAGTATATTTCGATACAAATGCTCTGAATTTCTTTTGTGATACCTATAGTGGTAGATCAAAAAGTCCTTTTAGGAACTTCGATATATTCCTCTCTTGGCCCTTGGTCGATGAAATTGAGTGTAACACTTCATTTGCCAGAACAATTGATTTAGCAAAGTTTGTTTGGAGTGTCTCAAACCGAAATATACTTCTAACCATAAAAGATTTGGTCTCGATTGAAGTATCATCGTTGATAAACAATATTACCCTCTCAGTTTCAGACTATTTCGATCCGGATAAGTCTTATATAACCGCTCTTAATGAAGCACGCAAAGGTAAAACTCCTAATCAGACAAGACTTGATCTAAGGTCGGCAATCAACGATCAAAAGAATAAAATCAAATTATGGGAACGATCACAGCGTAAAAAATGGAAATCACATTTTGGCATTAACAAATCCCTGCCTAATGACTGGAAAAGTTTCTTTTTCTTGCTATCAAAAGAAAGATATTTTAATCAGGTGTTGAATGGCATGATAGAAACTTATGGTTTATCCCAAATCTACAGCGTAAGTGACGTAATGAAACTCGATCACAGCAAACTGTCTTGCCTTTCTATAGGGATTGAATTCTATGTGGCCTTGCAATTTGTTATCGACTCGCAAACAAAAAAGATTGGATCACCAGATTGAGGTGATTTACCGGATATTCAACATTCATTCTATGCGGGTCTCTGTGATTTTTTTGTCACAAACGATGAAAGAGTTTTTAATATTTTAAAGACCATCATCAATACGAAACCAATAAATATACTAAGAGCAGAAGAGTTTTATAATAATCATCTTCTTTCAACCAATTGATAGATTTTGTAGGTGCTTAACCTCCGGGTGAACGAGGACTGGCTTTTTCGATGGTCGCTCAAAAGCCATCCCGTTACCCAGGGGTTGGGCGACACAATATAGGAAAAAGGCTCATGAAATTCTACTGGATTGCAACAGAGGGCCATAAGGAATGAACGCCTTGAGAAACTTGTTATTTGATCAATTCCCTCGAGGAGTCACTGATGAGTGAGGCGACTTTAGAAGCGAGGGTAAATGCTGAAATCCAAAAGCATTTTCCTTCAATTGCACGCCTGCGTATTACCCATCAAAAATATTTAACCCTTCGATTGGGATATCATACCGATATCGCTATAGATGGTCTAAAGCAGACAAAAGCCACCGGACGTCTGGATATTCTAATATCTTTTGATAAAAAGCCCCTTGCCATCCTTGAACTGAAGGCACCTGGTGAAACCCTTACGGATGATGACCGAGACCAAGGTTTATCATATGCAAAGGTTCTAAACCCACAGGCTCCTTTGGTAATTGTATCGAATGGAGAAGAGGCACGGTTTTTTCAAACATATGATGGTGAAATTTGGAATCCATCGAGTAAGGACGATGAAGCAGTCAGAGCGCTTTTTGATAATGCACTCTCATGTGCAGCAGATGAACGTAACGAAGCGATACGGCTTTTATTGGGCAACCAGCCTCACGTATGGACTTCTCTATTCAGAAAGTATACAGAATCAACTTTGAGCCAGCTGGAAGGGGCTGTAGATGATTATACTCGTCCTATGACAAAAGATTTCATTATTGACCGTTCAGTGGTACATGAAATTGGGGATTCCCTTATCAATAAAGACCCCCTCCTGGTATTGGTTGGACCTCCGCTTTCTGGAAAAAGTAATGTCCTTGCACAAGTTTGCAGGTCCATGGACTTGGATGCGTTGATCCCGGTATATATTGATGCAACAAGTACGAGCTACGGAATTTTTCAACACTTGGCAAATCAGTTTAGCCGTGAACTGTATATTCAGGTCCAAACCTCAGAAATACGTCAATGGCTCTTGCATAGTATACAATCAATTCCTGGACGTTTTGTTATTATCATTGATGGGTGGACAGCCAATGTCACTGGCAAGCTAAAGGAAGACATAGAGGAACTCATCAGCTTTCTTCATCCAGAGTCACTATTATCAGTTGTACTCTCGATGGATGACACTGCACTTGGAGAAGCCAAAACTACGCCTGGTCGTCCGACCTGTAGTGCTATAGGCCGGATTGCAAAAGTCATTCAACTGAATCCTCTGGATGATGACGAATTTGAAGCTGCCTGTAAGCTGCTTTATGAGAATTATTCAGCATGTTTCCATCATGGAGCACAGTTCAATCAAGACTTCCGTGTCCCAAGATTTCTCCGACTTATTGCCAGTGCACTCAGTCACAGCGGAAAAGCTTTCACTGAAGAGAATACTCAAGTAAAATACATCCCAAGTATTACGAGTTTTCTGATTTTCGAGAGTTGGAGGCAATTCATTGTCAATCCAGAGATTGAGGGTGTTTTTCAAGATCTGGCCAAAGCTTATATTTTTAACAAAGTTAATCGTCTTGATGATCCTGCTTTAACATTGATGTCACATGGGAAAGGACATGTTCTTCAGACAACAGCTGAAGAATTATTAGGTCACGAACGACTCCGCAAGCTCCTATTACAAGGTCATGTTGGTTTTGTCAGGGGACCGCATGGTAAGGTCTTGATCCTTCCAAAGATTCCGGAATTTCTGGCAGCAGCGGCAGCATACATAATTGCAGATGATTGCTTATCATTAAGCAGAGAAAAGGACTTTGAAAACGCCTATAGCATGCTGGTTGAGGAAAGTGACCATTTTCCATATGGGGACTTAGTGGGAGCCAGAGCTTTATTAGAGATCTCCAAAAGAGACAGAGCTCTTGCTCATGATTTCATTGTCAGACTTCTGCAGGACGAACCTGAACAGAGCCGACTTACAGAAGGAAGTCGAGTTCAAATGTACTTTGAAGATGCGGGGCAGATAAATGTTTATTTCGGAAAAGGAACAAATGAGCTTGTAACAGGGAACATCCACCCGTGGCATATTCTGTCTCAACTATCTGCATATGCAGTGCTTGCATATGAAGACTCTTTAGATCCCCAGTTGAGTGTTTTAGCCACAATCGGTTCCTATCCACAAATCTTGATACGGCCTCATCCAGCTCCTTTTAAGCAAACTCCTGAATATCCCGTCCATGAAATACCTGGTTATGGTAGTGTATTATGTCACAGGTCAGGAATAATCGAACCAATCACATATGCAATGCAGTGTGGCTTTTATCACATACCAAAATCTATGCTTCGATTATGCTATTTTGCAAAGGAAAAGAATTTATTCTTTTTGGCCCACAGGTTGAACTTAGCGGCAATGTCAACAGAAACATGTGTTGACGAAGACATCGCACGTGCTTCTGAAGAGGCACAGAAAATTTTCAGGCCTTTAGTGCGGAATGTGATAGAAACCGTTCATGCTGATGGACAAAAAACAGGGAAGCCATATGGAAAAGTTGGTCGAAATTCCCCATGTCCATGTGGCAGCGGTAAAAAATATAAAAGTGCTGCGGCCGATAGAACAAACAGAGGGGGGCATTTCATTTTTGACAGATTTTATACAAGCCCCAAGTGTGCCCAACAATGTGCTTAACAACCGGCCGGGCTTACGTCGCTTTTTTTGGTACTCTATAGCATTGCAATCTTTATCAAAACTTTAACATTTTCACTCTTTCTTGCCCGGCGGGTTAGCACTGTCGTTCGGCTGAAATGAATCAATTTACTGCCAAATAGGAATCAGATGATTAAGGAAACGGAAAAAAAGGACTCATTAGACGTTGATAAGGGTTTGGTCGCAATGTTCCTTAGGATGTCGCCAGAGGAACGTCTACAAGCCAATGATAACGCAGCACGTACTATTTTGGAGTTGAGAGATGCCTACCAGCAGCAAAAAATCAACAGGTACAGACCTGAGAGCACTACTTGAAGGACTCATAGAAGCAGATGTCAAGTTTATTCTTGTCGGTGGCCTTGCAGCAGTAGTGCAGGGCGCTCCAGTCACAACGATGGACGTGGACATCGTATATAGCCGATCTTCCGAGAATATTACTAAACTGCTTGCATTTCTCAAATCGATTAGCGCATTCCATCGTCGATTAGACGACAAGATAATAGAGCCAAAGGAAAAGGATTTTTCGGGGACGGGCCATGCTCTTTTTACGACCCGATTAGGATCTCTTGACGTTTTGGCTGTTATTGAGCAGGGAAAAGCCTATGAAGACCTCCTTGAACACACAGTGGAAATTGAGTTTAGAGGTCATACGATTCATGTTTTAGATCTTAAGATGCTGGTTGAACTCAAAAGAACCTCCAAAGATCCCAAAGACAAGCAGAGACTCCCTGTTCTGGAAGAGACATTAAGACAATTGGAGGAAAAGTTCGGCAGTGATATGGGTACAGCCAAAACCAGCAACAAAGACGATGGCAGCGATTCGTAATTACTGAATCGGATAGCCAGAGTTTTTAGCTCCAGCTCCCACACCATCCCCGATAAATCGGGATTTTCGACTCTCATACGGGTCTCGCTAAGGACCAGGATTCGCAAAACTTATCTCGCAAAAAGGAAGGAATGAATCCCCCTTTATAATCAAAATCAAGAGATAGGTATGGTATTGCCGGAATTCGTTGGCAATAAATCAACCAAATAACTTCTTTCTACCAGCTCATCAGGACCAAAGCCATTAAATACTGCCCATCTTGCAATGTGTTCTTCAGCGAGTCGATCT
>JAUWZC010000177.1 GCA_030615565.1 Desulfobacteraceae bacterium
TAGAAATAGCAAGAGAAGCAGGCATATTTCTTAGAAATAGGCTTAATTCAGCACATAAGATCGATTATAAGGGAGAGATTAATCTGGTAACAGAAGCAGATAAAATCTCTGAAGAGATGATCACCTCCAAAATAAATAATCTATTTCCAGATCATGATATACTGGCTGAGGAATTTACATATACCAATAGGGGCTCTGATTTCAGATGGATTATAGACCCCCTGGATGGAACTACCAATTATGCCCATGGTTATCCTGTTTTTTGCGTTTCAATTGCACTTCAAAAGCTGGATGACATGATCTTAGGCGTTATTTACGGTCCTATGCTCAACGAGATGTTTGTCGCGGAAAAAGGGAAAGGAGCCTTTTTAAATGATATAAAAATCCATGTTTCTAATACTAACAGAATAACAGAAGGCCTTTTAGCTACCGGGTTCCCTTATGACATCAGGGAAGACGGCCAAAACAACCTGAATTACTTTAATGGAATGATCATGAAGGCAAGGGCTATTCGAAGAGCAGGCTCAGCAGCGCTGGATCTTGCCTATGTTGCAGCCGGCCGATTTGATGGGTTCTGGGAGATCAAATTGAATCCCTGGGATATAGCAGCTGGATGGTTAATAGTAGAAGAGGCAGGTGGGGTTGTAACAGATATGTGGGGGAAAGACTATTGCCTGGATTCTTCATTTATTTTAGCATCAAATGGAAGAATTCATGAGGAGATGATGGATGTTTTAAATAGTGTATCCTCTATTTGATAAGCTTCTTTATCTTTTCTGCCTTTTTCTTAACCGCAAGGCCTTTTTTTATAACTGGAACATCTTTAATTACCTTTTCGACCAATTTATTTTCCAGAGAATTTTTCTTTTCCTCTCCTTTTTCGTTTGTACCTTCGTGTTTATCATTAGGGCTTATATCTTTTTTTACCTTTCTGAATTCCTTTATAGCACCTCCGAGTCCCTTTCCAATCTCTGGCAATCTTTTGGCCCCAAAGATTAGTAAAACAATTCCGCCAATGATTAGCAGTTCTGTTGTGCCAAGGCCGAACATAAGATTAACCCCTTTCTTTAGTTAAGTGTATCGAAGTTTTTGCAATTTATCAAGATCAGTGTGGTTTTATTGCCCATCGTTTTATGTCATCTACATGGAATAATGGAATGTTGGAATAGTGGGTTATCTAAACAAAAAGGATTATATTTGATATTTTTCTTACTCTATACCCATTATTCCAGTATTCCATTACTCCCTGGCCCAGACCTGACTTATAATGAGCTAATTGCATATACTCAACTCATGCGATATTACAGCGATAATATCGTATTCCATGCAAATCGAGCCAGGGCGGGCCAATATTCCAATTGGGGCAAAGCCCCTGAGTCATATTATTTTTTGAGTTTATCAATTATTTTATTAATATCCCAGTTAACTAATAGTCTTACCCTTTCATTTTGATTTTTGTTCCAATAGATAAGGCATCCCTTTTCCAGGCCGTGAAAGAAAAGATCTCTGGTTAATACTACATCCTTTTTGCAATATTCTGTTAGTTTTTCTATCTCTCCTGCCTTGAACCATTCCAGGGCCTGCAGACCATCTGCTGATTTTCCTTTATTGAGGGTTTCTCTAACCAGATGATCAAGGCTTAACCTGTATCCAAGCCTATTATAGATATCCTCAAGTATATCAAATGTTGGTATTTTTTTTAAATTTTGATTAGTGTAAGGTCCAAGCACTGTATAATCGAATCTTTTAACATTAAAACCAACCACAAGATCAGCCTTTGTAAGATATCCAATTAACTTATCTATCTGATCCTCTGTAAAGATATAAAAACGATTCTCCAGACTATCGAATAATACAGCCACAGAAACCATCATCAGGTGTGTATTTTGCCAACCACCAACTTCTTCCGCTGACTTCTGGGTCTCTAAATCAAAATAAAGAATCCTTTTTTTATTATCCTTTTCAAGTACCATATTTTTATTTACCGGAAAGGCAAGATTTTTAGACTCTACTTCAATAGCACGGATATCTGACAGGGGTATCAAACCTGTCAGGGCCTCTATAATCAGTAAAGCAGCTTTTTTATCTAAGGGTTTATTGCCTGAACCGCACTTTGGAGAATATATACATGAGGGGCAGCCTTCCTCACAAGGGCAGCTTTTAATAAGATCCAGAGTCTGTCCTAACAGTTCCAGGATTATATCAAAACCCCTCTGGGCTAGCCCCACTCCCCCTGGATAGCTGTCATAAATGAATATAGCCGCTTTTTCTACCTGGGGATGAAAAGTATATGATATCCCTCCAACATCATTTCTATCACATAATGCAAAAAGGGGGAAGAGGCTAATAGTTGCATGTTCAATGGCATGAATACCCCCCATAAAATGAAGACTTTTATCTTTCACCATTCTTTTAATGACGTCCTCGATCTCGACCCATAGTCCTACGGTTTCAAATGTCTGGGTAGGAAGCTCCAGCGGGAAGACACCAATCAATTCCTGGCCAGGAGTCCTCCTTTTCTCATAGCCAGTTATATTTTCTGTCACCTTAAGATTGCCAAGTTTAACAACAAATTGTCCTTTTGGTTGGCTCTTCTTAATTTTAATAATCTCGGTTTCTTTTTCCGATCTTATTCGGGTAAAGTATTTCAGTTTTGTTCGCTGAGCAATAATATCTTTTTTGTCGATCATTAACTGTTCAATAAGATAAGGGCTGGCCCTATGCAGATATATTGCACCTGGGTGACACTCCTTGAAAGCTCTTATGCCATCGATGGTACCTATAGCTTCCCCTGTTTTACCATCAAATATGGTGTAGGTCTCTCCAATTGAACGAATATTTACCCTTAGATGTGGCCTTTTTTTGGTAGCAAACCACCTCTGTTTACCTTCGCTTGTCCTGGTAAGCTCCCCAACAGATTCTAAGAAATCAAGATGACTGTTTAGATCATTATGCCAGAATTGGCTATCCTGTGAGGTAATAGGGTTTTCGGCTGCTGCGCAGGGTAAATGGTCCCTTATAATATGGGCATTGTCTGGGTCAATTACTGCAGCTTCAAATGATTGGTCAAAAAAATTTGCTGGATGTTGCATAAAGTACTGATCCAGGGCATTTTGATTGGCAATCAAGGCTACCAGAGAGTCTCTTCCGGATCGTCCCACTCTTCCCCCTCTTTGCCAGGTATTAATTATGGTTCCTGGGTATCCAACTAATAAACATACATCTAAGTAACCTATATCAATACCCATCTCCAGGGCACTTGTAGATATAACACCAAGTAGTTGTCCACTTGCTAGCCTTTTTTCAATATAGCGGCGTTCCGCAGGTAAAAAGCCAGCCCTGTATGAGCTGACCTTATCCTTTAAACCTGGCGCCAGTTGTTTAACCCACATATGAATTAGTTCGGTGACCTTTCTGGACTGGGTAAATGCAATGGTTCTAAAGTTAGCGTTAAGGCATTGGATGAAAAATTGAGTGGCTAAAAAATTGGTGCTGGACAAAGGATTGAGAAATATAAAATGCTGTCCGGATTTAGGAGCACCACTATGGGAAATCACTTCCAATTCTTTATCTATTAAGTTTTTACCAAAATCATGAGGATTTTGAATAGTAGCTGAGGAAAGAATAAATTGTGGTGTTGTTTTATATAGAAGACAGATTCTTTTTAATCTTCTCAATATCTGGGCAAGATGAGAGCCGAAAATTCCCCGATATGTATGAACCTCATCAATAATAACAAAGGCCAGATTAGAAAAAAATTCGGCCCATTTTTCGTGATAGGCAAGAATGCCTCTATGGAGCATATCAGGATTGGTCAGAATGATATTTGGAATCTTGTTCTTAATCCTCTCTCTGTCGCCCGGTGAGGTATCTCCATCATAGATAGTTGCACTGATCCGGCCTTTCTGTAACCCAGAGGCAAAATTATGTAGATTTTTTAGCTGATCCTGTTCTAAGGCCTTAAGAGGAAAGATGTAAAGAGCTCTTAATTCTGGTTTTTTTAAAATCTTTTCAATAACAGGGATATTATAGACAAGGCTCTTTCCACTGGCAGTAGGAGTAGATACTAATATGTCTTTACCCCCTTTTAATTTCTTTATTGCCTCGATCTGGTGAATAAAGAGTTTTTCAATGTTAGATTTTTTAAGGAGGCGTAAAATATCTGGAGAGAAAATCTGGGTTTGATCGTATTTTGGGTCTTGGTGAGGAAGATGGCGGTGATAGATTATCTGGGGGCCAAGATCCTTTGACTTTTTTATTTGTTCAACAAATGTTGATAATTGCATCTATTTAACTGCCTTATTAGATTTTATTTATTCAAAATGTCTATCATATTTTTACCTGGATTGTAAGATTAGTTAATCTTAAAAGTAAATTTATTCTGGACAAATAAAGATATCTTACTTATTTTAAATCTTATAGAATTATTACAAAATCTTTCAATCATTTCTCTGGGCAAAGCTTAAGGTTTGATACATGACTGAAAAGACAAAGATCCCTCCAGTAGTTCATCTATCTTATTCAAAGGGTGAACTAATTATTAAAGAAGGGGATTATGGAATCTCTATCTATAAAATCTTTAAGGGTCATGTCCGAATCTTTAAAAAGTCAAACAATAACATAATTCCACTGGCTACTTTAGGCAGAGGAGAGGTCTTTGGAGAGATGACATTTTTTAATTTCCTTCTTGAACCAAGATCTGCATCTGTTGAGGCATTAGATGATGTTGATCTCGAAGTCTGGCATCCTGCAAGGCTGAGTGAGGAATATAAAAACATGCCCCCTATATTGGGATATATCACT
>JAUWZC010000015.1 GCA_030615565.1 Desulfobacteraceae bacterium
TAAGAGCAACATAATTTATATGATTGTTCCTTAACACACAACCGAAATTTCCTTATACTTCCTGTCTCGGAAAGGTAATTCTTCAAAATAAATATCAAATATTAGTAGCGAATTTGATTGAAAAGGTACTCCCACCTGAGGAGAAGCATTCCGATTTGTTAGTGATAAAGTGACAGGCGGAAATCCTGCCAGGGTACCTGTCTCCATCGGTGGGGATGAATCTGCACCGCGTGCTCCCAAAGTCTACAGAAAACCCAAAACGTTCAGAAAAACTCTTTAATCTCAGTAGATCTGAACCAGAGCCTCCTGCATTAAATTCATAGTGTCTCTTTGAGGAATAGAGGTCTGTATCTTGGGTATGAAAGAATCCTCCGAAAATCATTTTCTGGTTTTCCTCTGTGATTCCAACCCCATAATCATGAACATTTACCTGTATTACACTGTCTCCTGATTGGGCAGTGATTTCTATTTTACCTTCATCAGGGGTGTTCTCTATGGCATTTCTTAGGAGACCGATACAGACCTTTCTGAGGATCGCTCTGTCCATGGTTATAATGAGGTCTTTTTCAAAACTCCGAATAATGGTAAGATCCCTCTCCCACATAGAGGAGATTGCCTCATTACAGAGATCATCTAAGAACTCATCAAGTGAGATCTCTTCCATTCGGACCTCTTCGGTGATGAAGAGCGACTCGATACGTTTGTAAACATGCTCTAATAGTTTTCCATCCTGGGTATGGCCTTCTTCTTTGAGTTCTTCCACAAAATTGGCAGCGTCTTCAATGAGGGCTAGTATCTTTCCCTTTTCTTCTATTGATCGCTGGTTAAGTATGTCATCTATTTTAACCTGGAGATCCAGGAGTCGATCCACTTTAAATAATTTGCTCGTAGATAATGCGACCTTCTCTATTATCCGGTTGCCCCATGATCAGTTAGCAAAGAGCTTGTCTATTCCTATAGATAATATTTATAGAATGAAAACAACAAAAATATTTGTAAATCAAGCAAAGAATTAAGTGTCACCCATTAAAGGGTGTCACTATTAATAAGAACTATATAATCAATTTTTATTGACAAGTATAGTTCTGATATCTTAAATGAGGTTGACAAATTGTAGCACGAAGCTACAAAAGAGAGATAAATTGAAAAAAGCCAGAAAGGCTTGTATAATAAGATCAGTTATTGAAATTCCTTTCTGGTTTTCTTTTTTAAATTATTTGATCTCAGTTTTTATCACAATTAAAAGGAGGAAAAAAAGATGTGTGAGGCAAATGCATATCTAATAAAAGATGGGGAAGAAGAACTCATTATGGAAAGCGTAGACACCTTAAGACCTGAGAAAAATGGTATCTATCTTCAGGATATTTTCGGTGGACAGCGCACAATTAAAGCAAGGATCAAAGAGATGAACCTTGTTGATCACAGGATTTTACTGGAAGAAGAATAAACCCTGTTAAACTCCCGTCTTCAGACTGGACTCCTTTCAGGGATTTAACAGGATAAAGGATTAAAGATTATAAACAAGGAGCTTCTAATGAATCACCATCATCACCATGAAGATACACATATTGAAGATCATGATTCGTTATCAGAAAAGGAAAAACTGGGTAAACTTTTCCAATATTGGATTAAACACAATGAAGATCATGTCAAAACCTATCTCGAATGGTCAAAGAAGGCAGATATAGAGGGCTTAAAGGATGTGATTAGTATTTTGGAAGAAGCCTCCGAGTTAACTATGTCCATTAACAAGCTCTTTAAAGAGGCTAAAAAAAGGCTTCTTTAGCCTTATCGGATTAGATTTAACTTATTTCCGCGGCCTTTTTATCAAAAAAGGTCTCTACCGCCATCATCCATTTCTAATCCCTACACCTAATTATCTAATAAATCCTAATACAAAGGCTATTAAAAGCCAAAGCGCGATTGATAAAAAATTTTAATTGCTTATATTAGTAAATATGATAAATATATGTTTTTTAATATTATTTTCTATCTTTCCCAGATAGTTTGGCAGTTTATCAAATAAAATGAGAAAACTAATAAGTTCTTTTATCAAATATATAAAAATAGAAAAGGGATATTCAGGACACACAATCAGGAACTATGAAAGCGATCTAAAGCAATTTAGCAAATTTGTTGCATCCAAAAAGGATATCAAAAAAGGTGATCCAGGAATTGACCTTGTAGACTATATGCTCATCAGATCATATTTGGGAGAGCTCTTTGATAAATGCAGGCGAACAACAATAGCCAGAAAACTTTCAGCACTAAAATCATTCTTCAGGTATCTGGAGTTGAGAGGACTTGCAGCTTTCAATCCGGCGGTAGAGATAACTACCCCCAAACAAGAAAAGCATATTCCTACTTATCTGCCGATAGATGATATGTTTGCCTTACTCGAGCAACCTGACAAGGAAAAGGAACTGGGGCTCAGAGATCTGGCTATTCTGGAGCTACTATATTCATCAGGCCTCAGGGTCAGTGAACTTGTTACCTTAAACATAGAGAGATTAGATCTTGATTCTCGTCTTGTAAGGGTTTCAGGTAAAGGTGGGAAAGAAAGGCTTCTACCAGTTGGGAGAAAGGCTACTGTTGCTATTAAAGAGTATCTTGAGCATACAGAGAAGACAAGAAAAAAGGCCGGATATAGCAAGACTCAAGGACCTCTTTTTCTTAATTACAGAGGCGGGAGGCTTTCTGCCAGGAGCGTGAATAGATTGGTCAAAAGATACTCAAAAGAATGCGGTATAATCATGGAAATCAGCCCCCACTCCATTCGCCATACCTTTGCAACCCATCTCCTGGATGGCGGTGCAGATTTAAGGTCAATCCAGGAACTATTGGGTCATGTAAATCTTTCAACTACTCAAAAATATACGCATGTGAGTATAGATAAGTTAATGGAGGTTTACGATAAATCTCATCCAAGGAGTTAATGGGCAAGGAGGTCATCAGTTGGTATCAGGAAGCGAAATAAAAGATAGATTGAAGCAAGTGATAAGGGGAACGACAATTCTGTCTGTCAGAAAAGAGGGACAGGGAGTTATGGCCGCAGATGGTCAGGTCACCCTGGAAAACACGATCATGAAAAAAAAGGCTAAAAAGCTCAGGTTTATGTATAACGATCAGGTTCTGATAGGTTTTGCAGGGGCAACAGCAGATGCCTTTTCTCTTTTTGAAAGACTGGAGGGTAAGCTAGAAAAATACAATGGAAACTTGCCAAGAGCTGCAGTCGAGTTGGCCAAGGACTGGAGAACAGATAAAATACTTCGCAGATTAGAAGCCCTGCTACTTGCTATGGACAATGAACATACCCTAATATTATCAGGTAATGGGGACGTGATTGAACCGGATGAAGAATTAGCAGCTATTGGTTCTGGAGGTCCTTACGCCTTAGCTGCTGCCAGGGCCCTTATGGCTCACTCCGATTTAGATGCCGAATCTATAGCCATGGAATCAATGAAGATTGCGGCCTCTATCTGTCTCTATACAAATGAAGAGTTTGATATAAAAATTCTGCCCAATCTAAAAAATAGATAGTTTTCATAAGTATTTTAGGAACTTTAATGGAGACCTAATGGAAAAAACCGATGAGATTGAAAAAGAGATGAAGACCTTAACACCAAAAGAAATTGTCTCAGAGCTGGATAAATATATAGTTGGCCAAGACAAAGCAAAACGCTCTGTGGCTATAGCCCTCAGAAATAGATGGCGCAGGCAACAGGTTCCTCAAGAGTTGAGAGACGAAATAGCCCCCAAAAATATCATTATGATAGGTCCTACAGGTGTTGGAAAAACTGAGATAGCAAGACGCCTTGCCCGGTTAGCCAACTCACCCTTTTTAAAAATAGAGGCATCAAAATTTACAGAGGTTGGATATGTAGGCAGAGATGTGGAGAGCATGATCAGGGAGTTGACAGAGCTAGCTGTGAATATGGCCAAACAAGAGGAACAGGAAAAGGTTAAAACCAAGGCAATTGAGTTAGCAGAAGATAAACTGTTAGATATCCTCCTTCCTAAACCAAGAAAGGAAATAGAGAAAGATACAGATGAAAAAAGAGAAGGGATGCTTGAGGTAGTTAAAATCGAACCTGCTAATCCTGACTCTACCAGGGAGAAACTGAGGCGTCTTTTAAGAAAAGGGAAACTTGATGAGAGGTATGTGGAGTTGGAGGTAACTGATAAGACCTTTCCCCTTATAGAGATATTTTCTGGTGCAGGATTAGAAGAAATGGATATTAATGTGAAGGAGATTTTTGGACAAATTTTACCGTCTAAGACCAAAAAAAGGAAGGTAAAGGTAAAAGAGGCTATCGAGATGCTAGAACAGCAGGAATCACAGAGGCTGATTGATCTTGATAAGGTTGTTGAAAAGGCCATTCGTAGAACAGAGCAAAACGGAATAATTTTCTTAGACGAACTGGACAAGATAGTAGGAAGCGAATCAACATCTGGCCCTGATATATCAAGGGAGGGAGTACAAAGGGATCTTCTCCCCATTGTTGAAGGATCAACAGTCCTTACAAAATACGGAATGGTAAAGACCGATCATATCCTATTCATTGCATCCGGGGCCTTCCACGGACGCAAACCTTCTGACCTTCTACCTGAACTTCAGGGTCGTTTCCCTATAAGAGTAGAGCTCAACCCCCTGACCCAGGAAGATTTCGTCAGGATACTAACAGAGCCGCAAAATGCCTTAATAATTCAATACAAGGCCTTATTATTTACGGAAGGAGTAAGTCTAAACTTTGTTGAATCAGCCATAGCCCAGATAGCAAAAATGGCCTATCAGGCTAATGAGAGAATGGAAAATATAGGTGCACGCCGGTTGCATACAGTAATGGAAGCGCTCTTAGATGATATTTCTTTTAATGCATCGGACACGAAAGAAAAAGAGATAACAATTGATAGAGATTATGTGAGAGATAAGTTAAGCGAAATATTAGAAGATATAAATCTAAGCAAGTATATTCTTTAGGAATGAAGTGAGGTTCAAATGGACACCGGGGTAGACAGGGCAAGGATCTTGATTGAGGCCCTGCCCTATATAAGAAAATTTAATAGCCAGACAATTGTCATCAAATATGGCGGACATGCCATGGTTGATTCCAAACTAAAGGAAGGCTTTGCATTAGATATTGTCCTTATGAAATACGTTGGCCTTAACCCAGTGGTAATCCATGGAGGTGGTCCTCAAATAGGAAAAATTTTAGGTGAAATGTCCATAGAATCGAATTTCGTAAGTGGCCACAGGGTTACTGATGAAAAAACGATGGATGTAGTGGAGATGGTTCTTGCTGGTAAGGTAAATAAAGAGATTGTTGCCACTATTAATCAACATGGTGGCCAGGCAGTTGGTCTCTCAGGCAAAGATGGTAGACTTATCATTGCCAGAAAACTTCAGTTTATGCCAAATTTTGAGAAGACAGGAGATAAATCTGATAACCCTCCGAAGATAATAGATATTGGTCTAGTAGGTGAGGTTGTCTCCATTAATAACCGGATAATAAAGAGTCTTATAGATAACCAATTTATTCCTGTGATTGCCCCTGTTGGAGTGGGCAAAGACAATGAGACATATAACATCAACGCCGATCTTGTGGCCGGTCATATAGCCTTATCTCTAAAGGCCAGAAAGCTCATCCTTTTAACTGATGTTGAGGGTGTTCTTGACGGGAGTAGTAATCTTGTTAGTAGCCTCACAGCAAATGATGCTGAAAGGATGATAACTCATGGGGTTATCAAGGAAGGGATGATACCAAAACTCCAATGTTGTCTTGAGGCCCTTAAAGGCGGAGTAGAAAAGGTCCACATTATCAATGGCAGAAAGGAACATGCCCTGCTTTTAGAGATATTTACAGATGAAGGAGTAGGAACAGAGATAGTTCTCAATTAATAAGTATCTAAAGTGTCTAAAGCCCGCCCTGGCGCGACATGCTTAAATCAAAGTATTAAGTCTATAAGGCGCTATGTGCTCTTATCAACCTATTAAAATTATAGGCCAGGTCTGGGCCAGGGTTTAAAAGTGCCTAAAGTTAATGAATCGTTAAGAATCTTAAAGACGGGCTCACTTTAAACTTTAAGAATAATCATGACTACCAATACTATAGCCAGAGCAGATAAATTCATGTTTAACACATACAAGCGCTCTCCCATCACCCTGGTTAGGGGTGATGGATGCCGGCTATGGGATGAAAGAGGTAATGAATACATCGATTTTATTGGTGGAATAGCTGTCTGTGCCCTTGGACATAGCTCACTTATAGTAAGCAAAGCCCTGTACGAACAGTCCAAAAAACTTGTCCATGTTTCTAACCTCTTTTACACACAGCCTCAGACAGAACTTGCCCAGATCTTGGTAGAAAACTCCTTTGCAGACAGGGTGTTTTTCTGTAACAGTGGTGCAGAGGCTAACGAGGCAGCCATAAAATTAGCCAGGCGTTATTCAAAAGAAAAATTTGGACCTGAAAGATATGCTATAATAACCATGGATAATTCATTCCATGGCCGGACAATGGCCACCCTGTCAGCTACAGGTCAAGAAAAGATCAGAATAGGCTTTGACCCCTTCCTTAAAGGCTTTAAATATGTACCTTTTGACGATCTGGATAATCTAAAGGCTGCTATAGATAGATCTGTTTGTGCTGTAATGTTAGAACCAATACAGGGTGAAGGTGGTGTTGTTGTTCCTGACGGTGATTACCTAAAAGGTGTCAAAGAAATCTGTAAAAACCACGACCTCCTCTTAATATTGGACGAGGTACAGGTCGGTATGGGAAGAACGGGAAGGCTCTTTGCCTATCAACATTTTGGAATAACACCTGATATAATGACCCTGGCCAAGGCCTTAGGTAATGGTCTTCCTATAGGTGCTATGCTGGCAAAAGAGGAATTAACTGATGCCTTTGGCCCAGGAAGTCATGCTACAACATTCGGGGGAACACCACTGATTACTGCAGGTGCTCTGGCTGTTGTAGAAAGCCTTCTGAATGATGGCTGGATTGAAAATGCTAGAGACATGGGGAATTACTTTAAAAATCAGCTAACTAATCTTCAACAAAAGCATAGCATTATCAAGGAGGTCAAGGGGTTAGGCCTTATGCTTGGATTACTACTGGATAGAGATGGAACAGACATTGTAAATGCCTGCATGGAAAAAGGTTTTTTAATAAACTGTGTCCAGGGAAAAGTTCTCAGATTTGTACCTCCATTAATCATAAGAAAAGAGAAGATTGATCTATTAATCAACTGTCTGGATGAAATATTCAAGGAAATAAAGATATGAAAAAAGATCTTTTAACCCTAAAGGATCTCACAAAAGAGGATATAGTTGACATTATAAAACGAGCAGAGGAGATCAAAAAAGGTCCCCTGAAAAAAGTTAAGCCATTGGCGGATCACACTATCGGTCTAATCTTTGATAAACAATCAACTCGAACAAGGGTTTCCTTTGAAGTGGCAATATACAAATTAGGGGGTAATGCTATTTTTCTTACATCTTCTGACACCCAGATCGCTCGAGGTGAACCGGTAAAGGACACAGCCAGAGTTCTTTCATCCTATGTAGATGGCCTGATAGTCAGAACATACTCTCAGAAACAGGTGGAAGAATTGGCCAAATGGTCCAGTATCCCGGTTATAAATGCCCTGACTGATATGTATCATCCATGCCAGGTCTTAAGTGACCTAATGACCGTAGATGAAAATAGGGTCTCACTCGATAATCTGAGGGTAGCCTGGATTGGTGATGGAAATAATGTAGCCAATTCCTGGATAAATGCCGCTACTATAATGAAATTTGAACTTACCATGGCCTTCCCAGAAGGATATCTACCTAGTCCTGATATCCTTGCCAACACCTCAAGCAATGTAAAACTTGTCAGTACTCCTCAAGAAGCTGTTACAGAAGCCAATATAATATATACAGATGTATGGGCCAGTATGGGTCAAGAAGATGAAAGAGAACAAAGAATAAATGATTTTAATGGCTGGCAGGTTAATCAATCCCTGATTGATCTGGCAGACAAAGATGTCATGGTTATGCATTGCCTTCCAGCCCATAGAGGAGAGGAAATAACAGATGAAGTTATGGAGGGCCCCAGATCTATCATTTTTGCTCAGGCAGAAAATAAGCTCTATGTACATCAGGCTACATTAGAAAAGTACTTAAAGCCCGCCCTGGTGCTATAAGTTCTAATCAGCCTACCGAGTCAATAAGCCAGTATGTGCTCAATCATCCTATTAATCCTATAGACCAGGATTGGGCCAGGGTTTAAAGTGAGCTAAAGTGCCTAAGTTTATTAGTTAACTCAAAAATCTCAACTAATAAAGCAAACACTAAAAAAGAGAACAAAAATGACTCAAAAGATAAAAAAGATTGTATTGGCCTATTCTGGTGGCCTTGATACATCAGTTATACCTTCTTGGCTTAAAGAGACTTACGAATGTCCAGTAATTGCCTATAGTAGTGATCTCGGTCAGGAAGACAATATTGATGAACTAAAAAAAAGGGCCCTTGAAGCAGGTGCAGATGAAGTAATTATCGAAGATCTGAGGGAAGAATTCGTTAGAGAATTTGTCTGGCCAGCCTTAAGAGCAAATGCCATTTATGAAAATAACTACCTCTTGGGCACCTCTCTTGCCAGACCACTTATAGCCAAACATCAGGTGGATGTAGCAAAAAATAAAGGTGCAGATGCAGTTAGCCATGGGGCTACGGGAAAGGGGAATGATCAGGTCAGATTTGAGCTTGCCTATATGGCCCTGGATCCAACACTAAAAATCATCTCCCCATGGAAGATATGGGATTTCAAGGGAAGAGAAGACTTAATTAGATATGCCAGGAAAAAGAGTATAACCATACCTATTACCAAGGAAAAACCTTACAGCAGTGATAGAAACCTTCTCCATATGAGCTTTGAGGGTGGTGTCTTGGAAGATCCATGGCGGGAACCATCAGAGGATATGTTTGTCATGTCTGTATCTCCACAAGATGCCCCGGACAAGGCCACCTATGTAGAAATAGACTTCGTTAATGGAAATCCTGTAGCTATTGATGATGAGAGGCTTTCGCCTGCAAATCTCCTCATGAGACTCAATGAATTGGGGGGTAAAAATGGCATAGGTCGGGTGGATATAGTGGAAAATAGATATGTAGGTATGAAATCGAGGGGTGTATACGAGACCCCTGGTGGAACGATCTTAAGGATTGCCCATATTGCAATAGAATCCATCACTATGGACAGAGAGGTTATGCATATACGTGATGGATTGACACCTAAGTATTCTGAGATGATTTACTATGGTTACTGGTTCGCCCCTGAAAGAAAGATGCTTCAGAGCCTTATCGATGAAACACAAAAAAATGTCACTGGCAAGGTACGGCTTAAATTATATAAGGGTAACTGCACTGTAGTTGGGAGAAAATCTGACTTTTCACTCTACAATGATGAATTTGTAACATTTGAAGAAGATACGGTATATAATCAGAAGGATGCGGAGGGATTTATCAGGCTTAGTGGTCTTAGATTAAAAATTGCAAATCTCATGAGACGGGGAAAATAAAATGGGTGACAAGCTCTGGGGAGGCAGCTTCAAATCTGATACAGATAAAATCGTAGATAACTTTAATGCCTCCATAAAGTTTGATAAAAGGCTCTATAAAGAGGATATTGAAGGGAGCATGGTATATTGTAGGATGCTTGCAAAACAGGGTATAATCACTTCAAATGAAGCTGCAACCATCCTGAATGCCTTAAAGGAGATTTATAGTGAAATTGAACGAGGTGATTTCGCCTTTGATGAGACACTGGAGGACATCCACACCCATATTGAAAAGGCCCTGGTAAGAAAAATTGGCCCATTAGGTGAAACTATCTATACTGGAAGAAGTAGAAACGATCAGATAGTGCTTGATACAAGATTATACGTAAAAAATTCAACTATCAAAATCACCAACCTGATAAAAGAGTTTCAGTTATCCTTGATAGAGGTGGCAGAAAAAAATCAGGATTTGATTATGCCAGGGTACACTCATCTCCAGCGGGCTCAACCTATACTTTTGGCCCATCATCTGCTGGCCTACTACGAAATGCTGAAGAGAGATAGGAGCCGGTATGAGGAGGTCTTAAAAAGAACAAATGTGCTTCCTCTGGGCAGCGCAGCATTGGCAGGAACTACCTTTAACATCGATAGAGAATTTTTGTCCAGGGAACTAAAAATGGAAAACGTTACTGCTAACAGCATGGATGCAGTATCTGACAGGGATTATATAGTTGAGTTTATCTTCACTTCTGCCCTCTTAATGATGCATCTTTCCCGTCTTAGCGAAGAATTGATTATTTGGTCAACCCAGGAATTTAACTTTATAGAGATCTCAGATGCCTTTGCTACTGGTAGCAGTATAATGCCGCAGAAGAAAAACCCGGATATACCTGAGCTCATCAGGGGAAAAACCGGAAGAATATATGGTAATTTGATTTCCCTTTTAACAATGATGAAAGGTCTTCCTCTTACCTATAACAAGGATATGCAGGAAGATAAGGAACCCCTCTTTGATACCGTTGATACAGTAGAGAAATCAGTTACAATCTTTTCCAGGCTCTTAAAAGAGATAAGTTTTAAAAGAGAGAACATCAAAAAGGCAACTGAGAAAGGATATCTGGTTGCAACAGATCTGGCTGATTATCTTACTTATAAGGGTATGACATTCAGGAAGGCCCATCACATTGTAGGTGACATGATCCTATCGGCTAAAGAGAAAAAAAAGGAATTACATCACCTTGACTTACATGAAATGAAACACTTCAGTCCCCTTATTGAGAATGATGTCTACGGATGGCTAGATCCCGTATCATGTATCAAGCGCAGAAACATCAAGGGAGGAACTGGGCCTGAGACAGTTGAAAAAGCATTGAGCAAGGCAAAGGAAGAGCTAAAATCATGAACGTAAAAAATTTGATAAGGCTCCTTATTCTGATACCACTTCTAATGGTATTGATAGGTTGTGGCAGAAAAGGACCGCCAACGCTTCCCAAAGAACCCTCTTCCCTAACCATAGCAATTTGGAATCAAAGAGAACATAAAGATTTGAGTTGTGATTTGCGAGTTACGAGTGTAGCAGTTAATAACGTTTTAAACATTTGGTATTTGAATTTCGGATTTGTTTATGATTTCGACCTGCCCGCCATCCGGCAGGCGGGTATTCGGATTTCGGATTTATTTTCTGTCAGAAAAATACAGATTTCATAACAAACGTAATACTTAGGAGGTCAAATTGGTAAAAGGTATGCCTAACATGGGTAATTTGCTTAAAAAGGCACAGCAGCTTCAGGAAAAAATGTCAAAGCTGCAGGAAGAGCTAGGTGAAAAGACAGTTGAAACATCATCTGGAGGTGGAATGGTTGCTGTTATAGCAACTGGAAAACAAGAGATCGTTTCTATAAAGATTGATCCCGAGGTTGTAAATCAAGAAGATATTGAGATGTTAGAGGATCTTATTTTAGCAGCAGTCAATGATGCCCTTTATCAGGCAAAACAAATGGTCAGTGAAGAGATGACCAAATTAACCGGTGGAGTAAAGATACCGGGCTTTATGTAAGGAATTTAGTATCTGCTCAAAATTTGAAGGAGTGGCATGGGTGTCTTTTTTTGTTATGCCCTTCAAATCCCGTTAAACGGGACAACTAAGCTGAGTTATATTTAAGGGCATAAGCAAAAAAAGATACCCATGCCTAAAGAACAAGCAGCTTGAAATTCACTAGATTTTGAGCAATTACGGAATTTACGATGTTCGATTTGCGATATGGGATATAAGATGTGAGCGTATCACATATTGCATATCTCATTTAAATTTAGGCAATTTTAACCCTGGACCAGTCCCCTGGCCCAGACCTGGCCTATAATTTTAATAGGTTGATAAGAGCACATAGCGCTTTATAGACCTAACAGTTTGTTTAAGCACGTCGCGCCAGGGCAGGCTGGCCTATATTCTACTAGGCTGATTCGAGCACATACTGGCTTATAGAGTTAGTAGGCTGATTAGAGTGTATAGCGCTAGGGCGGGCTTTAGCTCAATTTATGCACTTATATGGAAATTTATCCACCATCACTGGGAAGGTTAATTGAACAATTTAGCAAATTTCCTGGTATTGGAAAGAGGTCAGCGGAGAGATTAGCACTTTATGTCTTGAGGAGTCCAAAAGATCTCGCACAAGAACTGGCCCAGAGTCTTTTGGAGGTAAAAGAAAAGATCAAATTCTGTTCCGTGTGCTTTAATCTTACCGATAAGGATCCTTGCCCCATCTGCACCGATCAGAGGAGAGCAAATGGCATTATTTGCGTTGTTGAAGGACCTGGAGACCAGTTGGCCATTGAAAAATCAGGAGCCTTTAAAGGTAGATATCATATTCTGCAGGGAGTCCTTTCCCCCTTAGATGGTGTAGGAATAGAAGACATACGTATGGCCGAACTCATGTCACGTCTGAGAAAAGAAAATATAAAGGAGGTTATACTGGCCATCAATCCAACCGTAGAAGGGGAAGTCACAGTTTCATATCTGGCCAATCTCCTGAAAGGAAAAAATTTGACTGCTACAAGAATCGCCTTAGGTATTCCCCTAGGTGGTGACCTCAAATATATAGACAGTATGACCCTGAAAAGGTCCATGGATAACCGAGCTTCTTGCGTTTCGTGATCTTGAAATCAATTATCAACAAATTACTCAAATCCTTTGTGAGAAAAAAATTCTTATACCTCCCCAGCGCATAAGATCGTTCTTATACACAGAAGCCGATCTTCATAGTCCCTAACCCAATCAAAAGTACTTCTTTTGCCTCAGTCAAATACGAAAAAATGAAAAGGGCATCTCGTCTCAATTCTGGGAGATGCCTGTGGTAATCCTATTGCAGTAAACTACAGCTTTTTAACATTCTTGGCTACAGGTCCTCGGTCACTATCTTCCAAATCAAAGCTCACCTGATCACCACCTGCGAGGGTCTTGAAACTGGACGCATCAATGGAGTAGTAATGTACAAATATATCCTCACCGTCTTCCAGCTCAAAAAACCCATATCCCTTCTTATCACTGAACCATTTTACTGTTCCTTGTGCCAAAGCACTGACCTCCTTTCAAAAATTTTCTATCATAGTATCAAACCTCATGCCGCCACCCTTGCAAAGGAAACAATTCTTCAGATCAAAACCAACCCGTGAATGCTAGGCCATTGATAAAATGCACCGTAATACATAGCCTTGGCAACGGTCAAAAGCACACGGAAGTGAAAATGTACCGTCAGTCGGGACAGGAAGCAGTGTATCGGAATGAGTCAACTTCTAATTAACGCGTAATAAAAAAGCTTGACTATGCTTAAGTTTGGTTATATTTCACCACAAACATATAGTTTTAAATTCTGTATGAAAAAATGGTCAGATAGCCAATTTAGTTGGATTGCATTAAAGATGATTCCCAACTTGGGAAACATTACTTACAAGCGCCTTCTTGATAGATTTGGTGAGCCAGCCAATGTCTTTATGGCCAAGTTAGGTGATTTAATGGAGGTAGAAGGGCTAAGAATTGAAACAGCAAAGAGAATTGCCTCCAGGGCCTGGGAAGATAATCCGGAAGACGAACTCATCGGCCTTAAAAGGAGCGGCGCCAAGTTGATAACTATCTTTGACTCCTCTTATCCAAAAGATCTCAAAGAAATTCATGATCCACCTCCACTTCTCTATCTAAAAGGCAACGATATCCCTCAAGGTAAGACAACTATTGCTGTTGTAGGTTCAAGAAATCCGACCCACTACGGTCTTAAAATTACTGAAGAAATATGCCAGAGTCTGGCCATAAGAAACATAGCTGTTACTAGTGGAATGGCCAGAGGAATAGATTCAGCTGCCCATTGGGGTTGTTTAAGGGGAAACGGGCTTACTATTGCTGTTTTGGGTTCAGGCATAGATATTATATACCCGAAATCAAACAGAAAGCTTTTTAACCATATTGTTGACAAAGGGTCTGTAATAACCGAGTTCCCTTTAGGATCCCCACCAGAGGCAAAAAATTTTCCCATAAGAAACAGGATTATTAGCGGCCTATCAAAGGGGATAGTAGTTGTAGAAGCTTCAAAAAGAAGTGGCTCTTTGATCACTGCCTCACTCGCATTGGAACAAGGTAGAGAAGTTCTGGCCATACCCGGTAGTATAGAGTCCTTTAAAAGTACAGGGACTCATCTCCTTATCAAGCAAGGGGCAAAACTTGTTGAGAACGCAGATGATATATTACAAGAGCTTGGATTGAATTATCCCTATTCCAAGGAAGTTGATATGGGCAAAAAAGTAATGCTGCCACCTATGGAAGAAGATGAAAAACAGATCTATAACATTCTGGGCAATTATCCTCTTCACATAGATCACATAGTCAGGAACAGTAAAATGGATTCCGCCAGAGTAGCCAGTCTATTAACAGGTCTTGAATTAAAGGGAGTAATCAAACAACTACCAGGGAAGATGTTTATAGTTTTTTAATGAACAAAACACACATTAGAAAGATGGCCAAGAAAAAAACGATAAAACGCAGTCAACGATCCAAAGCGATACCCGATACGACGGGCAAACAATTGGTAATTGTCGAATCGCCGGCCAAGGCGCGGACCATCAATAAATACCTGGGTTCTGACTATGTGGTCGCTGCCTCGGTGGGGCATGTGCTCGACCTGCCGGACAAAAACCCCAAAGGCGTCAAGGACCCGGTACCAGGTGTTGATCTCGATAATGACTTCAAACCCACCTATCAGGTCATCAAGGGGAAGACAACAACGATAATGGAATTGAAACGAGCGGCCAAAAAGGCCTCAGGCATCTGGCTAGCAACAGACCTTGACCGCGAAGGGGAAGCGATCGCCTGGCATCTAGCCGAGGCACTCAGGGTCAAACCGGAAAATGCAAACCGAGTGGTATTTAATGCTATTACCAAAAACGAAATCGAAAAAGCCTTCCACAATCCGCGTGTGATTGATATGGACAAGGTTAATGCACAGCAGGCGCGACGGATTCTAGACCGGATTGTCGGGTATCAGGTTTCGCCACTTCTTTGGAAAAAAGTCGCTAGCGGACTAAGTGCCGGTCGCGTTCAATCAGTTGCGGTCCGCTTGATTGTCGAACGTGAACGCGAGATCGAAACGTTTGTACCTGATGAGTACTGGAAAGTGACGGGTTATTTCACCACTGACCTGGAGGATGTCACAGCCCTGGGTGAACAGTGGCGGAAGTGGCTAACTGAAACCCCTGAAAAACGAAAGGGCAGGAAGTCCAACGGTTGGAAGGTGCGTGAAAAAAATGCTTGGCTGGCTGAGCACAACAGTCTTGCTGCGGAATTGATCGAAATCGACGGTAGGAAGTTCGCGCTGAAAGACATTGAAGCAGTCTTGGTTTTGGTGAAACGAACAGGTTTTCAACTGGATGAGCGAATCGAAACACAAAACCCCAAAGCCAAGGGTCCAGCGCAGCGGATAATCCGTTTATGCGGTCATGTGTCTGGTGGCCCATCATGGCAGGTAAAGTCAATTCAAACAAAACGGATAAAAAGCCGACCCTACGCACCTTTCATCACCAGCACGCTTCAGCAAACAGCCGCTAACCAACTCGGCTTCCCCGCCCAATTCACCATGCGCACCGCCCAATATCTATACGAAGGCGTGTCGGTTGATGTAATTGGCTCGGTTGGTCTGATAACATACATGCGAACCGACTCAACCCATCTTTCCGGTGATGCGATCAACATGGTAAGAGAGTACATCGGTTCGAAGTTCGGCGATCAGTATCTGCCGGCAAAGGCAAATTTCTTTTCATCATCCAATAAAGCGGCCCAGGAAGCACATGAAGCGATCCGTCCCACCGATATACGCCTAACCCCTGATCGTGTTCGCTCATCGCTGAATGCCCATCAATACAAACTATACAAAATCATCTGGGAACGATTTGTGGCCTGCCAGATGACGGATGCCCAATGGGACTCCACGACCATCTTGGTCTCGGGTGGCACTGAGGGTAGGGAACTAATTTTTCGCGCTACTGGCCGCGTGCTTGTATTCGACGGGTATTACAAAGTGGTCGGCTTGCCCAAAACATCTGATGAAGTGATGCTACCGCGTATAAATGAAAAACAACCCCTTGCGGCGATTCATATCGATCCGACACAAAATTTTACCTCACCGCCCCCACGTTACACTGAGGCATCGCTGGTCAAAAAGCTCGAAGCCGAGGGCATCGGCCGACCGAGTACCTATGCCCAAATCATTCAGGTCATTCAAAACCGTAAATATGTTGAAAAAATCCAGAACCTATTCCACGCAACCGATTTGGGCAAGGTTGTTACCGACAAACTAGTTGAAGCATTCCCAGAGATCCTGCAAGTCAGCTACACACGCGACATGGAGCACCAGCTCGACGATGTTGAAGAGAAGCACGCCGATTGGGTTCAGATGCTCCAGGACTTCTACGGACCGTTCAAACAGAGTCTCGATGCTGCATACAAAGACATGGAACACGCCAAAGCAGAAATACAGACCGCACCACATACCTGTCCGCAATGCGGCAGTGATACAGTTTATCGTTTTGGCCGCAATTGTCGATTTCTTAGTTGTTCTAAGTATCCTGAATGCAAGTTTGCAGCTCCAATTGACAGCAGCGGGAAACCCATTTCACCAGAACAGACCGACGTGGCCTGTCCTAAGTGTGGCGCACCAATGATGTTACGCAAAGGTCATTTCGGAACATTCCTTAGCTGCACCAAATACCCTGACTGCAAAGGCATCTTAAACCTTGACAAAAAAGGATGTGTCGTCCCGCCAAAGATCCCGCCATTGCGCACAGACCTGCCGTGCCCAAAGTGTCAAGCTTCATTGAACCTTAGGCGTGGTGCACGAGGACTGTGGCTAAGCTGCTCGACATTTCCAAAGTGTTCCGGAAGGCTGGGCTGGGCCTTGCTTGAAGACGAGACAAAGACCAAATGGGAAAAGGCACTTGAAGATCACGAAAAAACCTACCCCCAACCGATCATTCGCAAAATCGATGGAAACCTTATCGGCGATTCCTACAAGCCACAGGCTCACAATGTAGACGAAGCTGGAGAAGAATAAAAATACAATTGACTACTAACAACTGGCTACTGACACTTCCTCAGGTGCCGCTGTGACCAAATCCACCCTCCCCCCTTTTTGTACCATCAAGCTCGCTCACCTCTTCCACTGTCGCCTTAGAAACCTTGCTAATAACCATCTGGGCGATCCTTTCTCCTCTCTTGATAGTTAAGGGCTTCTTTCCCCAGTTTATAGCTATCACACTTATTTCACCCCTGTAATCGGCATCAATAGTTCCAGGAGAATTGACAAATCCGAGGCCATCTCTCAAGGCCAATCCACTCCTGGGCCTGATTTGAGCCTCGTAACCTTCAGGAAGAGAAATTGATAAACCGATTGGAATAAGTTCTATATTACCAGGTTGCAAGGTGAGGTCTTTATTAACAGCGGCCCGCAGATCAAGGCCAGAGGAACCATCTGATTGGTAAGAGGGTAATGGTAAATCTGGGTTATTATTCAACCTCTTGACTTTTAAAATAACTCTTGTCATTATCTAACTTCCGATAATGTCCGTTGATAGTTTACCGTTTTTCGTTGCCTAAAAATTGCTCAATAGCCTGTAGAGTAATAAATTCTAAACTCTGAACCCGAAATACTAAACCCTGGCCCAGACCCGCCTGCCACCCGCCTGCCGGATGTCGGGCAGGGATGGCGGGCAGGCCTGGCTTACAGAATTAATAGGCTGATTCGAGCACTTAGCGCCCTATAGGCTTAGTAGTCTAATCGGGCACTTAGCGCCAGGGCGGGCAAAACTAAATATCAAAATCCGAATGCTTCCGAGTTCCGGATTCCGAAACTCGGAATTCGGAAACAAAACATGTTTGGAGCTTGAATCTTAGTAGATTTTTAATTGTTTTGTATTTAGAAATTTTGAATTTTGTGCTTGCCCGCCCTGGCGCGACGTTGCTCAAACATAGTGAGGTCATTGCAGTATTTTGAAACTGAATTCTATATACATTTACCTTGCAAGCCAGGTCTGGGCCAGGGTTTAGAGTTTAGGGATTAGGATTTAGGATTTCCCATATTTTATTGAGCACATTCGTTTATTGAGTTAAAATTGCTATGGGCACTTTAGCCCTGGCCCAGACCCGCCTGCCGGATGGCGGGCAGGCCTGGCAAAACCTGACTCAGTAAAGATAAACCAGGATTGGTGATACATCAGAAGCAAGCGTATATTCAAATCACGTCGCACCAGGGCGGGCTCACTTCAAAAATTTAGTGGATCTACAGGTATCTTATCTTTATCCACAGGTCCCAATACTGTCATAGAAACGTTGCCTGCTGAAAAAACCCTTTTTGATACATCTATTACCTCATTCAGGGTAACCTTTTTTAATTCTTTTATTACTTCCTCATAACTTATATATCTTTCAAAAATAAATTCGTTTTTAGCCAACCGCATCATCAAGTTACCCATATTCTCCGCACCAAGCAAAATCCCCCCTATAAGACACTCCTTTGTCCGTGCTATATCATCCTCTGATATATCCCCGTTTTGAATTCCCTTAATCAGTATCCCAATCAGTTTCACCACCCTGTTAATCTCTTTTTTGTCTATGGCCACATATATCCTGAGTAGCCCTGTATCTATAAACGCACTAATATAAGAATAAACAGAATAGGCCAGACCCCTCTTCTCTCTGATCTCCTGAAAAAGCCTGCTACTCATATTTCCACCAAGTATAGTGTTAAAAATGGCCTCTGCAAACCTCTTCTCTCCAGAAAGTGCTGATGCCTGAGCACCCAAGCAAAGATGCACCTGTTCTAATTCCTTGGGATAGGAAGACACCGTTGGAGTAATTAATGGGGTAGGCCTTGCAAGAGAGACATTATTTTCGTCTGGAAGAGGTTCAAGGAAGGATCTAAAATAGTCAACCAAAAGGTCATGATCCACATTTCCTGCAGCTGCAATAACTACTCTCTTGGGGGAATAAAAGCGGGACACATAATCAAGAATATCTTTCCTGGTAATTTTACTGACCGTTTCCTTTGTGCCTAGAATAGGTCTCCCCAGGGGATCCCCTCGCCAAAATGTTTGGTCAGATAGTACATGAATATATTCATCAGGGGTATCTTCCATCATGCTGATTTCCTGGAGAACAACCGACTTCTCCAGTTCCAAATCCTCTTCAGCAAATAATGAATTAATAAATATGTCGGAAAAAAGATCGATTAAAAATTGGAGGTGTTTATTCAGAACCCTGGCATGAAAACAGGTTTGTTCTTTACCAGTAAAGGCATTTGAAAATCCGCCGATTGTGTCCAGATCCTTTGCAATCTGGATGGCAGATCTGCTCTTGGTGCCTTTAAAAATCATATGTTCTATAAAATGAAATATCCCTCTTTCTTTATCAA
>JAUWZC010000217.1 GCA_030615565.1 Desulfobacteraceae bacterium
TACTCCCTCCGGGGCGTAGGCCCTACGGGCCGGAGGCCAATTGGGGCGAATCCCCTAATTTCTTCCCTTTTTCAGGATAAGAAGGTACCTCTTCCCCTGTGTTTCTGGGAGGCTATATGGGACTTTTTTACTAATTTTGAAATTTAATTCCTCTATTAATTTTTTACTATCTTCAATCTCCTGGTCAACACTTGATCCTTTGAAGGTAACCAAAAGGCCGCCTGGTTCAAGATAAGAGGAACAGATGCTGATTGTTTTTTTTAGAGATGCCAGGGCTCGTACTGCAACAATATCATAGAAATGGAATAGTGATGGCAGATCAGCCTTTTTTTCTGCCCGACCCTTATATGCCTTAATCCCTTTGAGGCCTAATTTCCTGATCATATCCCTTAAGAAGCTTATCTTTTTAGCTTTTGATTCAAGAAGGTGGACCTCAAATTCTGGTCGCCCTATCTTGATCGGCAAACCTGGAATACCGGCTCCTGAACCTATGTCAAGCACCGTGCCACTTGGTGAAAGATATGGGAGTGCAACCAGAGGATCAAGAAGAAGTTTTATAATCATCTCCCTTTTTTCTGATATGCCTGTAAGATTCATTCGCCTGTTCCATGAGCATAAGCCTTCAAGGAAAAGAGTAAAGAGGTATAACTGTTTTTCTGAAAGTTTAACCCCAAACTCATGGGCACCTTCTTTTAGTAATTGGCGATCTTCACTTTTCATTTTTCCTGAAATATCTTTCAATTCGCAATCCCTAAATTGGTTTTCTTTCCATTGCTGATTGTTGTTCGTCGACCGCTGACTCCTTATGATTAATATCTATTTTGATTGAATTCAATCTAAATATCAGGATAATTTCAGGATAGATAGTTGTCAAGATACAAGCATTTTAGTTGAAGATTTTCAATTGTCCAATCTTCAATAGTCAGTAGTCAATTGACGATAGTAGCTTGATTTTTAGAGAGGAAGGGGTTAGATTGTTTGGGTAAGAGAAGAGATTATTTAAGGTAATAAGCGATGGAGATACTTACATATCCTGACACTATTTTAAAGAAAATGGCAGATCCAGTAGACAATATTGATGGGAATATTCATAATCTCATAGATAATATGAGCAAATTGATGTATCGAGCGTCAGGCATAGGTCTGGCAGCAAACCAGGTTGGAGTAGCAAAAAGGGTTATTATCTTTGATATAAACTATAAAGAGAAAGGGAAAGATTTAACCGTTTTAATTAATCCAACAATTGTCTTAGCAGAAGATAGGGTAGTATTCGAAGAGGGATGCTTGAGCATACCCGATTTTCAAGACAAGATCACCCGGAAAAAATACCTTAAGGTAAAGGGTGTTGATAGGAATGGTAAACCCATTGATATTGAGGCAGAAGATCTGACCGCTATCTGTATCCAGCATGAAATTGACCACCTTGATGGCACTCTGATACTTGATCATGTTAGTTATCTGAAGAGAAATCTATATAAAAGAAAAGTAGAGAAGTTGATGAAAAGGATAGATAATGGACAATCAAATCTCCTCTGACTCTTTTCCATCAAGGCAAAAAATAATTTTTATGGGAACACCTCAGTTCGCTGTTCCTACACTAAGAACCCTTATTCATGAAGAATACAAGATCCTCTCTGTAGTTACCCAGCCGGATAGGCCAAAGGGTAGAGGCCGGAAGTTGACACCTTCTCCGGTAAAAATTCTTGCACAAGAGAACAATATTACTATCCTTCAGCCAGAAAGGTTAGATGATAGCTTTTTAAATCTCCTTCTTCCCCTAAAGCCCGATCTTCTTATTGTTGTTGCCTTTGGGCAAATAATTCCAGGCAAGGTTCTGAGTTCAGCCAAATGGGGAGGGATAAACATCCATGCCTCTCTTTTGCCAAAATACAGGGGTTCTGCCCCGATTCAGTGGGCTATTATTAATAATGAAAAAAAGACAGGACTAACCACAATGTTTATGGATGAAGGCCTTGATACTGGCCCAATGCTTATACAACAAGAGGTGGATATCTTAGAAGGAGAGACAGCAGGTCAGTTACATGATAGGCTTTCTTCTCTTGCACCTGCATTACTTATTAAAACTTTACAAGGATTGGCTGAAGGGACTATTAAGAGGAGAAAACAAGATGATTCTCTTGCTACCTATGCCTCAAAGCTAACAAAGGAGCAAGGCCTGATAGACTGGTCCTGGCCGGCTGAGCGTCTATGCGGATTGATCAGGGGTTTGGATCCATGGCCAGGGGCCTTTATATACTATAATGGAAAAATGCTGAAGATGTTTGGGTGTTTCCTTGCTGACAACAGGAAAACATTTTCAGTGCCAGGCAGGATAAAGGGTTTAACAGAAAAAGGGCTTGAGATAGAAGCCGTGAAAGGTTCCATAATTGTCAGAGAGATTCAGGCCCCTGGAAAAAAGAGGATGCCCGCTAAGGAATTTCTAAGGGGGAGCCGGTTAAGTTCGGGAAGTATTTTAGGAAAATAAGGATAATCTGGTAATCTATTATGGGAAAAATAGCCCCATCAATCCTTTCTGCTGATTTTACCAAACTCGGTGAAGAGATCAAGGCAGTAGAAAAGGCTGGAGCCGATTACATTCATATAGATGTCATGGATGGCCACTTTGTGCCAAATATTACAGTAGGTCCAATGATTGTAAAGGCAGCGAGGAAGGCAACCGATCTTCCATTAGATGTTCACCTGATGATACAAAACCCTGAGATGTATATTGATGATTTTGTTAAGGCAGGGAGCGATTTGATAACTGTTCATGCAGAAACAGTCACTCATCTGCCTAGGCTTTTGGGAGTTATAAGAGATGCTGGCCTTAAAGCAGGGGCTGCCCTTAATCCAGCTACACCATTGAGTAGCATTGAACATGTGCTTAACAATCTGGATATGGTAGTTTTGATGACTGTTAATCCAGGTTTTGGTGGCCAGAGTTTTATCCCTGAGGTTCTACCAAAAATAGAGGAACTAAAGAAGATGATAGAGCAAAAGGGCCTGGATCTAGATATAGAGGTTGATGGCGGTATCAATGTTAAAAACATAGGTCAAGCAGCTCAGGCTGGTACCAATATATTTGTGGCAGGTAATTCCATCTTTGGAAGCCAGGATTATGCTGAAACCATTGCTTTGATGAGGGAAAAGATCGAGGGCATAGCAGAAGTGTAAAAAATATTACCAATACCTTTTACAAAGAGAGATGTCACAGTATAATGTCACAGTAATTCATTTATGTGATCCATTCCAGAAGCTCTCTTTTGTTTAGTTTATGATTTTGTCAATATAAAGGATACGACCCCTCTATGCTTTTTTCTTCCTCTCATGTAGACTTATCCAAAGTATCCTTAAATCCCTCAAGCTTATCTTTAAACTCACGTAGAACAGTGGATAATGACAGAGATAAATCCTTGAATCTCTCCCATTTAAGTTCAAAACCATAAATGTGCCTGAATAGATGGCGGAAGCGCAGATATTCTTTAAATTTTTCCAGTAAATCCGTGCTAATTACCGCATCGCGAATTCCTTTAATGGGATGGGCCATCTGTAAAAGAAGCTCTGTATGCCAGTCCTCACCCTTGGGAAGCCCACCATCAATATGAATTGCAATCCTTTCAAAGACCTTTTCTATCCCACAATAAAAGTCATGGAGAATACTCCCAGAAGCTCTTGTTTCTATAAAATCAGGCTTATTGACAAATCTATCTTTTAACCCTTCCATTTCCCTGGCCAGTCTTTCAAGATTCCTCAATTCTATCTCGATCTCTTTCTTTAAGGCTTCTCTATCCATACATGAGTTCCCCTTCTTTAACTGCCTTTTCTTTTAGACTTTTGAAGGCATCTTCAAAGGGAATAAGATTGAGTTCCACACCAGCAGGTAACATATCCCACAACTCAGTTAAGGCTTTCATATAAAGGTCTGGAGATAGGCCCTCTACAACCAAGTCAATATCTGATCTTTCATGAATAAAACCTTTGACCAATGACCCGATAAGAAAGGCCCTTTTTACCTTATATTTATCTTTTAATA
>JAUWZC010000338.1 GCA_030615565.1 Desulfobacteraceae bacterium
AGAAACAGGCTCAAGCTCCTGTGTCGTCGCGCCAGGGCAGGCCTCACAAAGACGAGCCGGTAGGCCGCTTCAAACCGGCGCCATTCGACAAGCTCATGGTCCTGAGCAAAATCGAAGGACACACGGACAAAGCTCCTAGAAGACAATGACGAGTTGCTCGTGCACACGGTTTGAAGCGGCACGCTGAGGCCCCCTGTTAGAGGGCATGATGTAAAAAAAGACATCTCCATGCTCATGCGTCTCACCAAGGATACCTATGTGGCCTTTAATAAAGGCCAAGGGGAGTTTTCAAAGAGCTAAAATGTTACGAAAATTTAAAATTGAAAAAATAAAGAATGAGACCGGCGGTATTTCTAGATAGAGATGGAACTATTAATGAACAGTGTGGTTATATAAATCATATAAGTCGATTTATACTTTTGCCTGGTGTGGGGGAGGCTATATCCCTTTTAAATAAAAATAACCACATTGTGGTGGTAATTTCTAATCAGTCAGGTGTAGCTAGAGGTTACTTTCCCATAGAACTGGTAAAAGAGATCCATGAGTTAATGGAGATGGAATTAGCCAAAGATAATGCACATGTGGATAGGATTTACTTCTGCCCGCACCATCCAGATGGAGTCGTGCACGAATATACCAGGCAGTGTAGCTGCAGAAAACCGAATATAGGCCTTATAAAGAAAGCTAAAGCTGAATTAGATATTGATATAGAAGTATCATACGTAATCGGGGACCGCTTGCTTGATATAGAATTTGCACATAATGCAAATATACCAGGTATCCTCGTATTAACCGGTTATGGTAAGGGAGAGTTAGAATACACTGTACCTCATAAAGAAAAAAAACCTGCTTATGTGGCAAAAGATCTATTAATGGCTGTAAAATGGATTTTGAAACAGGATAGATAACGTGAAGAATAAGAACCCAAATATCTTAATAATTAAATTGAGTGCAATCGGCGATGTTGTTCATAGTCTGCCTTTCCTGGAAATCTTAAAGGATAGATTTCCTTCTTCCAGGATTGATTGGGTAGTCGAGGAAGATGCAGCTGGCATAGTAGAGGGTCATCCTGGCGTAGATCAGTTGATAGTTTTTCCTCGAAAGAGCTGGATAAAAAAATTTATTAGGAATGGCGAATATAGTAACGTTGGAAAAGAGGTTGCCAACTTCCTTAAAGAACTTAAGAAAGAAAAATATGATATTGTAGTTGATCTCCAAGGGCTTTTTAAAAGTGGAATATTGACCTTCATTGCAAGGGGGAAAAGAAAAATTGCACTTAATGGAGGAAGAGAGGCTAGTTTTATTTTTATCAATGAAAGAGTGGCCATTCCTGACCCAGATATACATGCACTTGAGAGATATTTATGTGTCGCCAGATACTTAGGAGCGACCGACCTCGACTGGAATGGCCAAATTCCCATTAATAATACAGATAAAAGATATGTGAACTATCTCTTAAAAAAAATAGGTAGTAACAAAACCCTGGTAGCGGTTAATCCAATGGCCAAATGGGAGACCAAACTCTGGGGGTTAGATCGATTTGCTTGCCTGGCAGATAGAATAAAAGAAAAATTGGAGGCAGAGGTTATCTTCACTGGAAGTGAAAGTGACAAGAAAGCAATAGAAACAATTCTATCAGG
>JAUWZC010000184.1 GCA_030615565.1 Desulfobacteraceae bacterium
TATTCTGCAAGGGAATTGAAGGCAGCTGGTTTGAGAGCCCAGAATCCGAATTGGTCTGAAGAAATGATTAAAGATAGAGTTCGGGAAATTTTTCTTTATGCTAGAACATAATCTGTTTCAGATTTTCATCAGCCGCCTGAATACCATTGGTATTCGCTACATGGTCACTGGTGCTGTTGCGAGTATTATTTATGGTGAGCCTCGTTTAACCCACGATATAGATTTAGTAGTAGAATTAAGTAAGGAAAAAGCCGGAGAGATTGTAGAAACCTTTCCACCAGATGAATTTTATTGTCCACCTATTGAAGTCATTAAGCTTGAGGCCGGAAGGCAGCTACATGGTCATTTTAACATCATTCATAATGAAACAGGTTTTAAGGCTGACATTTATACCTTAGGTCAAGATAAACTTCATCACTGGGCTATGTCTAAGTTAAAAAGGATTCAATTGGAAGGGGAGCCAGTTTGGTTAGCACCACCGGAATATGTTATTTTGCGCAAACTGGAATATTATCGTGAGGGAGGTTCAGAAAAGCATTTGAGAGATATTGCAAGTATGGTAAAAATTGCATCTGATCAGATAAACTTCGAAGAACTCAGAAGGAAAATCAAGCAATATGCTTTAGTGAAACAGTGGAAAAAAGCACAAGAAATAATAGAGGAATAGACAGCGGTGTCATTCTGCCTGAACTATAAAATCCATTCCTCACCAGTGTTGAATAATTGTCGTTTGATTTCATCAAGGAGGTGGAGAAACAAACATGGTTAAAATAGCGGTTGTTGGCTCTGGCTACTGGGGAAAGAACTTGGTACGGAATTTTCACGATTTGGGTGTACTTTCAGCGATTTGTGATAAAGATCCCTATGTGCTTACCAAGTTTCAAGAGATATATCCCGAAGTTACCACCCTACAAAGCCTTGATAACTTACTTGATAACTCTTCATTGCAGGTAGATGCAATTGCAATCGCTACACCTGCGGAAACCCATTATGATTTAGCGAAGAGATGTCTTCTGGCTTCATCCATTTAGAGAACAAAAGCTGGTGGTGGCAGGCGATAAAAAAATGGCAGTATTTGATGATCTCAGTCAGGAAAAACTCAAATTCTTTCCTCATAAGATACAGTGGCTTCAGCGGATTCCTGTGGCTGCAAAGGCAAAGGCAGAGGTGGTAAAATTGGATATGGAAGAACCTCTTAAGGCCGAATGTAGTCATTTTATAGACTGTATCACAAATAGACAACAACCCAAGACTGATGGCACCGAAGGCTTACGTGTGCTACAGGTGCTCCAGGCATCACAGAGATCCCTCAACCAAAATGGACATAAGGTCAATTTGGACCAGAGTGCAATATCAGTATCAAAAACACAAGAATCAGTTTCCTCTGAAGCAGCTATGAACTATGAGCCAGGAGCTAAGAGATACTTCGTCCATGAATCATCATATGTGGATGATGGGGTCGAGATAGGTAATGGCACTAAGATATGGAATTTTTCGCACATCCTTTCAGGTTCACGGATCGGGAAAAACTGCAATATTGGTCAAAACGTTGTAATTGGCCCAGATGTCTCCATAGGTAATGGCTGCAAGATCCAGAACAATGTTTCGGTGTATAAGGGTGTAACTCTGGAAGATGAGGTATTCTGTGGTCCCTCTATGGTTTTCACGAATGTTTATAATCCACGGAGCGCTATCAGAAGAATGGATTAGAACAAAAATGAAAGTGAATGAATTTAATGATATTTAACCCTTAATCTCTACTATGAGCTATTTGCTATGAAATTTCAGCATGCTGCTCTGAGCTATTTGATTACTTTCTCAGTGACTGTAACCTTTTCACGCACGGTCCAAATCAGAAAAAATATATAAAATAAAGTGTTGACCCTCTTTTCATGAATATCCTTGTTACAGGTGGTGCTGGCTTTATCGGCACAAACTTCATACGGCATGCCCGTGCTGTTAAGCCAGATTGGCGTATAGTTAATCTGGATGCACTTACCTACGCAGGCAACCCTGCCAACTTCGAAGACCTTGCTCCAAAGCAAGCAGAAAGGTATCGTTTTATCAGGGGTGATATAGGAAACGCATCTCTTATTGAACAGATCTTTTCTGAAGAAAGCCTCGAAGGTATCATTCACTTTGCAGCTGAATCTCATGTGGATCGATCCATTCTGGGGCCTGAGAAATTTCTGGAAACAAACATTATGGGCACTTTCCGCTTACTCGACAAAAGCCTTAAGTTTTGGAAAACCATAGGAAGGCCAGATGGATTTCGTTTTCTGCACATATCAACTGACGAGGTCTATGGGAGCCTTGGCCCTAATGGATACTTTACAGAGAATACACCCTATGATCCTTCAAGCCCCTATTCAGCTTCTAAGGCTGCTTCTGACCATTTTGTGAATGCCTATTTTCGCACCTATGACCTACCTACTATTATTACAAACTGCTCTAATAATTACGGACCTTATCAGTTTCCTGAAAAGCTCATCCCTTTGATGATTTTAAATATCCTGGAAGAAAAACCTTTACCCCTTTATGGAGATGGTAAAAACGTCCGCGACTGGCTCTATGTCATTGATCATTGCGATGGTCTAATTAAAGTTTTTGAGGAAGGAAAGCCTGGGGAGACTTATAACATAGGAGGTGGTGAGGAACGTCAAAATATTGAGATCGTTCATCTCCTGTGTGACCTTATGGATAAACGTCTAGGGCGCTCTGGAAGGAAATCGAGTCGTGGTCTTATTCACTTTGTTACTGATCGGCCAGGGCACGACTTCCGATATGCCATCGATTCTACCAAGATCCAGCAGGAATTAGGATGGAGCCCTAATCATCGTTTCGAGGAGGCTCTGGAAGCCACTGTAGATTGGTATATGAATCATATGGGATGGGTTAATTCGGTACGAAGTGGGGAATACAGGAAATGGATTGAACTCAACTATGAAAGCCGTAATAAATTAGCTAAATAGGTGAATGGTGAAATCGTCAAACGGGAAAATAATTTTGGCAAAAAGGCTAGTTGTAAAACTGCCCGCTCTGTTCCGGTGGCACGAGAGTCCCTTCGGGAAAGGGCATGACGGTTAATAGTTGGCCAGTCCACGTTAAGAGGCAAAGCCTATTTAAATGGGGACGGCCAGGTATTATTCTGCGTTGATCTGCGCCTGCCCCGCTGTGCCCCGTGAAATTTTTACCCCGTTAAACCTATCTGTCTTTTTTGTTTAACTGGGGCATGTCAATGAAGAGCAAAGTTTATCCCGTGGAATTGCTCCGGAGGAGCACCCGAAGGGATTCAACTGGGGCTCATTTCACTGGGGTAGGTCCGGAAGATCGTACTGGGGTGTGTCTGCGGCTATAGTAAAAAGGAGAATAGCGTAATGAAAGGGATCATACTCGCTGGCGGTTCAGGGACTCGTCTATATCCAATTACCAGGGTAGTCAGCAAGCAGCTTTTACCAGTCTATGATAAGCCTATGATCTACTATCCACTCTCGGTACTTATGTTGGCAGGAATCCGGGAAATTCTCATCATTTCTACACCTAAAGACCTATCTCGGTTTCAGGAGCTTCTAGGGGACGGATCACAGTGGGGCCTTTCCTTTGCTTTTGCTGAACAGCCCCGTCCTGAAGGACTTGCCCAGGCATTTATAATTGGACATGATTTTATAGGAAAGGATAATGTTTGCCTGATCCTTGGGGACAATATCTTTTATGGACATGGTCTTCCGGATAGACTTCGAGATGCATACTCCAGAAAAGAAGGTGCAACTATTTTCGGTTATTGGGTGAAGGATCCGGAGCGCTATGGTGTGGTATCTTTTGATGAGGATGGCCAGACCGTGGACATTGAGGAAAAACCAACTCACCCAAAGTCTAATTATGCAGTAACAGGTCTCTACTTTTACGATAATAGAGTGCTTGATATTGCTGCTGGGCTCAAGCCCTCGGCTCGGGGAGAACTAGAGATTACCGATATCAACCGCAATTACCTCCATTTAGGGGCGCTTTATGTTGAAAAATTAGGTAGAGGATTCGCATGGCTGGATACAGGAACCCATGAGTCGCTTATTGAAGCAAGTACATTTATCGAAGCTATTGAGAAACGCCAAGGCTTGAAAATAGCATGCATTGAAGAGATCGCATACCGAATAGGCTACATCAATGCAGAGCAGATTTGTAGGCTTGCAGAGCCAATGCAGAAAAATGGATATGGTCAGTATCTTATGGAAATAATCAGGCATTAGAATAGTTGATATGAAAGTCACTCCTACATCTCTTCCAGATGTTCTAATCATTGAACCTCGCGCCTTTGAAGACAAGAGAGGGTTTTTTATGGAGACGTATCATCAAAAAAGATACGAGCAATCTAGCATAAGCTGCATTTTTGTTCAGGATAATCTTTCTCATTCGGTCCGTGGTATTCTAAGAGGATTGCACTATCAACTTCAACATCCCCAGGCGAAATTGGTTCAGGTCATTAATGGTGCTATCTTTGATGTAGCTGTGGATATTCGACAAGGTTCTCCAACTTTTGGGAAGTGGACAGGTGCCCATATCTCAGACAAAAACCGGCACCAGATATTTGTACCAGAAGGATTTGCCCACGGGTTTTGTGTACTTAGCGAAACA
>JAUWZC010000091.1 GCA_030615565.1 Desulfobacteraceae bacterium
ATGTATCTTTAATCTCTTGGCGAGATTTTCTGCCCTAATAAGATCATCCTTCGGAAAGATTGGGGAGATGAAGGTGACTGCCTTTACCTTTTTTTTGAGGGTTTCGGAGGCTATTTGAAGGAGAAGGGCGCTATCAACACCACCTGAGAAGCTGACTAGGATAGACTCCATATCTCTTATAATATTCTTCAGCTTCTGAGTTTTAGGATTATGGGATGGCATTTAAGTGATAAATCCTAAATTCAAATGTTCTAAATCCAAAACATTAAATGATTCCCTCAGATCCAAACATGTTTTGAAAATTTAGATTTTGATATTTGATATTGCCCGCCCTGGCGCTAAGTGCCCGAATCAGACTACTAAGCCTATAGGGCGCTAAGTGCTCGAATCAGCCTATTAATTCTATAAGCCAGGCCTGGGCCAGGGTTTAGTATTTAGGACCCGCCTGCCGGATGGCGGGCAGGTTTATTATTTAGAATTTTTACCTTTTATATGATCCTATTCGTTTAATCCACTACCGATAGACATTATATATCCTTGAGAAGGTGCTGAGGTTGACCAAGATAGAATTGACCTTCTTGAATCCATTCCTTAAGGATCCCTGCGATCTCTTGAGCCCTTACATAAGAGGACAGCGGCACAGTCTGGATAGTCTGGCCATTCAGGGTTATTGTCCCGCTTTTTAATTCTGCATAACTTACCTCACCTAAGCTTTCGGCATTTCCCTTGGGATAGTCTTTTCCATAATCAATGATCTGTGTGAAGATATCCTCATCAGAGACACCAGTGTAGCTGGCCATATCCTCATTTAGGATTGGAATAGGGATACCTATACCTACAGCTAATGAACATCCATAACCAAGGATGCTTACTCCTACTAACCAACGCGGATTCATCTCTTTTAAATCGCCCATCAACATTAATGTCGCACCTGGTTGTGAAGGGACCCCATTTTTTCCTCTTGCAACTGATAGATTGTGCTGAGTGCCAGCCCAAATTATGTATCCCTGGGCACCCCCAAGGAAAATCCTGGTTCCAAGACCAATTGTCAGACAATAAGGATCATTAAAGAGTGGGCTAAGCTGGCCTGCAGTTGCATAGTTAGCATTACCGGCCTTGGGTCTCAAGACACCCATATAGGTATAGATCGTGTTATCTTTTAGGTTTATAGCACAATTGTAGTTCTGGTAGGCATTTCTGGGATTAACCAAGACAGCATAAGGCAGGTCTGATAGCCTTATCTGTTTTTTTATTTCTCGTTTGGGATAACAATCTGTTGTATATGCCTTGGCAATCAGCCGGACTTTTTTACCAGAGACAAGGTCATTTATGACATGTCCACCACCATACTTGAATTGACCTGGGTGGACCTTATTTAATGGATCATCTATTGATGGTTCGGTAGCGCCTATATATATATCTACGGCGGCAAGGCCGGCATATGCAGGAACATCGTTAAGGGTGACCTGAGATGCCTTGATAGGTGGTTTACTATGGCCAAAATTAATAAACGCCCCTGATGAGCACATCGGGGAAAAGGTTCCAGTTGTAACGACATCAATATCTTTGGCGGCTTTTTCTGGGCCATTTTCCTTTACTATGCCTACCATCTCTTCGGCGGTAACTACTACTACCTTGCCTTCTTTTATCTTCCTGTTTATTTCATCAATTGTCTTTTTGATCTTATGATTAGCCATAATATAATCTCACAAAATTCTGGTCACTATATGAAAATCTTTTTCTCTTTACAAGAAAAAGTTTATTTTCATGTTTTCCTTAGAAATTGCCAGCAATAAAAGGGAAAAGGGATTCTTGACTTTATTTTTTCTTTGGATAACAATAAGGTATTATTTATGGGTTTAAATATATGGTTGTTAACGAGGCTCAAATAAAGGTTTCTAGCAAGGTGAAGATAGGAAACTTGGAGATTGGAGGAAATGGCCCTCTATTTTTGATTTCAGGTCCATGTGTTATAGAGAATAAAGAGATAACCTTTAAGGTGGCGAAATTTTTAAAAAGAATAGCCCAAAAGGTTAAAATTCCAATAATCTTCAAGAGTTCTTATGATAAGGCCAATCGAACATCGATCGATTCTTTTAGGGGCCCAGGCTTGAATGAAGGGTTGGAGATTCTTAGAGAAGTAAAGGGTACCACAGGCTTACCAATTTTATCAGATATACATCGGGTGAGTGAAATTGGGAAAGCAGCAGAGATTTTGGATATTATTCAGATTCCCGCATTTCTATCTCGCCAGACAGATTTAATCTTAGAGGCAGCCAGAACTAATTTGCCTATAAATATAAAAAAGGGGCAATTCCTCTCTCCTTGGGATATGGAGCAGGTTGTTTTAAAGGCTGCTTCAGATGGTAATAACAGCATTTTATTGACAGAAAGAGGGACATCCTTTGGTTACAATAGCCTTATCGTGGACATGAGATCTATTTCTGTTATGAAGAATTTTGGATATCCGGTTGTATTTGATGCCACCCATGGTGTACAATTGCCCGGGGGACGGGGTAAGTCCTCTGGTGGACAGAGGGAATTTGTTGCTCCTCTTGCAAGAGCCGCTATTGCTGCTGGTGCTGACGGAATTTTTTTAGAGATCCATCCAGATCCTGATTCAGCCCTTTCTGATGGCCCAAATTCTCTTCCATTTGAGCAAGTTGAATCCCTACTTATTATATTGAAGGAAATACACCGGATAGTTAGGGAGAAATTGATTAAAGCCCGCCCTGGTACGATGTGATATAAACATCCTATCAAGTCTATAAGCTAGCATGTGCTTGAATTAGACTATTAAACCTATAGATCGGGACTGGGCCAGGGTTTAAAGTGATCTAAAGTGAGCTAAAGTTATGGAGGTGAAACACAATATTAGCTTAAAGTAAATAATGGTGTTAACTCGAGTAGTTAACTCATTTTTTCTATTTAAACTTTAGGCATTTATAGCTTTAGGCATTTTAAGCACTTAAGGTGGTATAATTTATGAAAAAAGTTCCTGTAATAATGTGGCCCATTTTAGGGATTTTTTTTCTTTTAACGATAACTGCTTTTTTTCTCTTTAAGGTACCACATTTAGTTATGGTTTCCTCAACAATATCCAATTTAATACCCGGAGAATCCCTTAAAATTTCCGATATCAAATATAGCCAGGATTATAAAAATGGCGAAGGAAGATGGGAGCTGAGGGCCAAAGAGGGACATTTTTTTGATAATAATCAGATTCTGGCCTTAAAGGATGTTTTATTAAAATTAGACTCTTTTAATAAAACCTCATATACTATAAAAGGAAATGAGGGTAATTATTTCAGGGAGAGTGGGAAAATTATTCTAAAAGGGGATGTACTGGGCAGGTCTACTAGCGGCTACCAGATAGAAACAAGCCTTTTAATCTATAAACAGAAAGAAAATAAAGTGGAAACTGATGAGGCTATAAGAGTAATTGGTCCTTTCTTTAGGGTCAAGGGAGACGGTCTTTATATTGATCTCACTAAGAGGAAATTTATAGTAAAAAAAAATGTTTGTACAACCTTTTTGGGTGAGGATTTATTTTGATGAGAATAATGCTTTCCATTTTTTCTTTCAACATAGTCATTTCCCTTGTTTTTTTCCTGTTCCCTCAATTAAATTCTTTTTCTCAGGAAGGCAAGAAATCCAACAATATTTCCGAAAAAAACCCCATTATTGTCTACTCAAACACCCTTGAGCTTGATCAGGAAAAAAAATTAATTGTATTTGAAGGTAAGGTGCGGGTCAAAACAGAGGATATGGTGATAGAGTGCCAAAAGATGCTTGTATACTATCTTGGTAGCCCTACAGAGAAAAAATCCAATGTAGAATCCAGCAGGATAGATAAGATTATTGCCTTAGGGGATGTTATTATTAATCGCTCTGATGGTGGTATGGCCCGAGCAGGAAAGGCAGTTTTTTATCAGAATGAGGAGAAGGTTGTGCTTACAGAAAATCCCTTTATCCAGCAAGGTCCGGATTTTGTAGAAGGGCAGCGGATAATTATATTTTTAAATGAAAATCGGAGTATAGTTGAAGGGGGTGAAAAGAAAAGGGTCAAGGCCACTATATTTCCTAAGGGGGGAAAGGGAAATAATGAAAGAAAAGAATAGCAGAGGCTCTTTAAAGGTAAAGAATCTTGTTAAGTTCTATGGGAAGAGGGCTGTTGTAAATAAGGTTAATTTAGCAGTTAACAAAGGGCAGATTATTGGACTTCTCGGACCAAATGGTGCAGGTAAAACCACTACTTTTTATATGATAGTTGGCTTGATTAGGGTTAAGGAAGGTCAGATATTTTTAGATGGGAAAGATATTACCCATGAACCGATGTATATAAGAGCTCGGCAGGGGGTTAATTATCTCTCTCAGGAACCATCTGTGTTCAGAAAACTTACCGTGGAGGAAAACCTTTTAGCTATTATGGAGGTTATAGATATACCAGTTCAGGAAAGACAGACATTTCTCCAGTCTCTTTTATCTGAGCTGGACATAGGACATTTGGCCAAACAAAAGGCCTATTCTCTTTCTGGCGGTGAGAGGAGAAGACTGGAAATTACAAGGGCCATGATTACTAATCCCAAATTTATTTTACTTGATGAGCCATTTGCAGGCATTGATCCTATGGCTATTAATGATATTAAGCAAATTGTTAGAGGCCTTAAGGAAAGAAATCTGGGAATATTGATATCAGACCATAATGTTAGGGAAACATTGGATGTCTGTGATCTTGCTTACATTATTAATAAAGGAGAGATCATCGAATCAGGTGTGCCTGAAAAGATAACTACTAGCGAGGTCGTTAGGTCTGTTTATTTAGGAGAAGGTTTTAATTTGTAGATTTATAGTTTATGAATTTCCTTTATTGCCGCAGATGCGCGCAGATTGTAAAGATTAATAAATATTTTATAAAATATCTTTTATCAGCGAAAATCTGCGGCCCAATTAATTCTTCTATATACTATGGCACTTGAACTTAAACAATCAATCAAGATGAGCCAGCGGCTTATAATGACTCCCCAGTTGCAACAGGCCATCAAACTGTTACAGCTCTCCAGGCTGGAACTCTGCCAGACAATAAATCAAGAAATGGAGATCAATCCATTGTTGGAGGAGGTTTCTGGCGATGATGTGGAAGAAAAATTGCAGGAAGAGGAAAAGAAAGAGGAATCTCTTAAAGACAACGATCCCCCCCTACCAGAGGTAACCATTAAGGAGACAATAAGGGAAGATATTGATTGGGAGGCTTACATCTCAGAATATAATACAGCATGGGCAAGCTCGTCCCAGGAAAGTTCAGAAGATAGACCGTCCTTTGAAAATTTGATTTCTCCTAAAACAAACCTTTACTCCCATCTTATGTGGCAATTACAGGTTACCGATCTTGATGAAGTACAAAGAGAGGTTGGGAGATACATTATTGGTAATATAGACCCCAATGGATATCTTAAGACCTCAATTGATAATATTATCAAGTTCACCCATAGATCAAAAAAGGAAGTATTGAAGATGCTGGATATAATCCAAGAGTTTGACCCTGTTGGTGTAGGGGCAAGAGATAATAGGGAGTGTCTCTTGATTCAACTCCGTTTTCAGGGCCTAGGTGGGAGTATTGCCGAAAAGATCTTGATTAATCATATGAAGCAACTGGAGAGAAAAAGATACAATCAGATTGCTAAAAGCCTGAATGTTTCTATAGAAGAGGTTTTAAATGCTGTTTCTTGTATAGCCTCTTTAGATCCTAAACCAGGTCGTTTCTATAACGATGAGGAGACTATATATGTAATCCCTGATGTTTATGTCTATAAAGTAGGGGATGAGTTTCTTATTGTGTTAAATGAGGATGGTCTTCCAAAATTAAGAATCAGTTCTTTTTATAAAGAGGCCCTTGCAATGAAAGATGATATATCCAGGGATACAAGAGAATATATTCGGGATAAACTTAGGAGCGCTTCTTGGCTAATCAAGAGCATCCATCAAAGGCAGAGAACGATCTATAAGGTATCTGAGAGCATTCTTAAGTTCCAGAAGGACTTCTTTGAATTTGGTCCTTCACATTTGAGGCCAATGATTTTGAGAGATGTGTCAGAAGATATAAATATGCATGAATCCACTGTAAGCAGAGTCATGAATAACAAATATATGTACACCCCATTTGGGATTTTAGTGCTAAAATATTTTTTAAACAGCACTGTTCAATCAGTTGATGGAGTGGATAAAATAGGATCTTTGAGTGTTAAGGAGATGCTTAAGAAGATAATAAGGGAGGAAAATAAGTCTAAGCCTTTTAGCGACCAAGAAATAGCTCGTATTTTAGAGCGATCGAATATAGATATTGCACGCAGAACCGTGGCTAAATATAGGGAGATGCTCAGAATTCTTCCATCAAATCAAAGAAAGAATACTTACAGTTAGGCTTGCTGATTTATTTTAGACTTTTAAATAGCAAAGCCCTACTTCAAACAGGCAAAGCATGTAATCATTATGGCATAAATTTTAAGATCTTGATTTATACCAGTCAAGATTGAAGTTTGACTTTGCATTATTTTTTTGTTAATTATCCTTTTTCTTTGAGGAGGGCAGGATGGAGATATCTTTTACTTTTAGGCATATGGAACCATCAACAGAATTGAGGTCATATGTTGAAGAAAAGGTTTATAAGGTAAAGAAATATTTTGATTCCCCTGTTGAGGCCCATATTGTTCTTAAGGTAGAAAAATTTCGACACATTGCTGATATGACTATATCTATTGATGGAAACAAAATTAAGGCTGTGGATGAGAGTGGTGATATGTATTTGTCTATTGATCAGGTAATGGATAAGATAGAAGAGCAGCTCAGAAGGTTAATGTCTCGAAAAAAGGAATACAGATTGGAGAATATTAAAAGTAGTGATTTCTCGGTTGGTGACATAGAAACCCAAGAAAGGCAAGCTGAATCAGAGCCTGAGATAATAAAGACCGAGAGGGTGGATATTAAGCCTATGGATATAGATGAGGCAGCAATGCAAATGGATATGTCAAAAAGAAATTTTCTTGTATTTACTAATTCTAAATCTAATAGCATTAACATTATTTACAAACGAAAAGATGGAAATTTAGGCCTTATTGAAACTTCTACTAAATAGCTATTGTCAAGGATAAAGTGATGAAACTTTCAGAAATATTTAAACCGCAGTTTATTATTTCTAATCTGAAGGCTTATGATAAAAAGGGGGCTCTGGAAGAGCTTTCACAGATTATCATTGAACAAAATCCATCCCTAAACAAAAGGTCTCTGCTCCAGGTTCTCTTAGAAAGAGAAAGACTGGGCAGTACAGGTATAGGTGATGGAATTGCCTTGCCTCATGGAAAATTAGCGGAGTTGAGTAATCTTTTAATATCTTTTGGTAGAAGCATTAATGGCCTGGACTTTGATTCCATAGATGAACAACCTGCATATCTTTTCTTTCTTTTGCTTGCACCTGAGAATTCAGCTGGTATGCATCTGACGGCCCTTGCCAGGATATCAAGGATGTTAAAAAATGGTAATTTTAGGCAGCGATTGATGGGCGCAAAATCAAGGGAAGAGATTTATAAGATTATAATAGATATGGATGAGGAACTTTAATTTTTGTAATGATTGGTTTACTTATAATAACTCATTCTCGGTTGGCGAAAGAACTCCTTGAGGCAACCAGATTTATCGTAGGCTCTGTCAAGGCAGCGGAGTGTATTTCTATTGAGACATCAAAGGACAGCAAGAAATTAAGAAATTTGATCAAAAAAAAATTAGAGTCTCTGGAACAAGGAGATGGTGTTCTAATTCTGGTAGACATGTTTGGAGGGACACCATCAAATCTAGCCCTGTCTTTTCTTCAGAAAGACACAGCAGAAGTAGTAACAGGTGTAAATTTACCCATGGTAATAGCTATTGCCCATAATAGGGAGAGGAAGAGTCTTGCAGAAGTAGCAGATATAGCAAAGAGCGCAGGACAAAGAAGTATTTCTCTGGCGAGCGAATTACTTGAACCCACACAAGAGAAATAAAGTAGGCAGTATGCAGTAAGGAGTAAGCAGAAATAATGCATATTGTTTATTCTGCATACTAAAAGGAGGTAAGTATGGCAGTAAAGGCAGGGATTAATGGTTTTGGGCGTATAGGTAGAATGGTACTTAGGGCAGCATACAAAAGAGATGACATTGAATTTTTAGCACTAAATGACCTTACAGATCCCAATACCCTTGCCCATCTTCTTAAATATGATTCAGTGCATGGGATACTCAAGGCTGACATTAAAGTAGACGAGAATAATATTATATTTAACGGAAAGAGTATAAGAGTTATCTCGGAAAAAGACCCTGGCAACCTTCCTTGGAAGGATCTCGGCGTGGATATTGTTTTTGAGTCTACCGGGCTTTTTAGAGATAGATCCCAGGCCTCTAAGCATTTGGATGCTGGGGCAAAAAAGGTGATCATTTCAGCTCCAGCCCCGGATCCTGATATTACCCTGGTAATTGGAGTCAATCATGAACAGTACGATCCAAAGAATCACCATATCATTTCAAATGCATCTTGTACAACAAACAGCCTGGCCCCGATCTGTAAAGTTTTGTTAGACAAGTTTGGTATTAAAAAAGGCCTTATGACAACAATACATTCTTACACTACAGATCAGAGGCTTCTCGATTTTCCCCACAAGGATCTTAGGAGGGCCAGAGCAGCAGCTGTTTCTATGATTCCTACAACCACAGGAGCGGCAAAGGCAGTTTCTCTGGTTATTCCTGAACTGG